>CAYJKW010000009.1:0-18976 GCA_964370765.1 uncultured Oscillospiraceae bacterium | reverse complement strand
CGGAAACGCACTTATAGAACACATATATGCCGACAAGGATACCTTTAAGCTTCTTTTCAGCTGTGCTGTCGGTAGCTCGCAGGAAAACTTTATGGATAGGATAATAAAAATAGAAGTGCAAGATACCTTAATCTACATCGACAATTTGAGCCAAGAGCAAAAAAGCCGGATTAAGGTGACTACTGATGCACTGTATATCCTTGCCGGTGCTCATTGTCGTTCCCTTTTTGAGATATCCAACCTTGACATACCTCTTGACGAGGCTAAAAAACAGGTTACAAACATAATGGAATTTTTTATGTGTGGATGGAGTAAAATTTTAGGTTTTTAACTGATTTATCACCAACCTTATCTTAAATCAGTTAATGACTAAAATTTTTTCAATACAAGTTAGTTTACACTAACAAAACAAATTGATATTGGAGGGTAATTATGAAAAAGTTAGAGGTAAAAGATTTTGTGTCGATCGGAATTTTCAGCGCACTGTTTATCGTTTTTGTGGTGTTAGTTTCCATACTACAAATAGTGCCAATACTTTCACTCGGCATGCCGGCAATGGTGGCGCTTTTCACGGGGCCTGTATATTTGTTGTTTGTTGCAAGAACAGGAAAGCCGCTTGCCATATCTATTATGGGGTTAATTGTATCCCTTATAATCGGTTTGCTGTTCTTCGGTAGTATCTACATATTTTTATTTAACTTAGCATTTTTCGTCATTGCTGATATTATCGCAATGCTAGGAAAATATAAAAGCTATACAATAAACCTAATTAGCTATATTGTGCTATCACTTTGGGTATTCGGCGAGTCGGGTGCATACTGGGTTGCGCAGGACTGGATGCTGGAAAAAACGGTGCAGTCCGGCTATACTCCCGAGTCCGCAAACGCCATATTTGCCATGGCAACCACCACAAGCCTAATCGTTTTCATAATAGTTACCCTTGTCTTTGCAACCATCAGCGGACTTGTTGCAAAAGCCATGTTTAAAAAGCATTTTAAACGTGCAGGTATCGTTTAATGCAAAAGGCACTGTTCAAGTTAGACCCCCGCACAAAATTGTTGCTCATAATTATGATAAACGCTCTTTACTATATGGGCGGTGATTATATCTATGTGTCGATAGCTAGCATTTTCGCCATAGTTCTTATCTTTTGTTCAGGGTATATAAAGATAGGCGTAAAAGCCTGTATCTTGTTTGTGTTTGTTGAGGTTTTAAGTGCGACTCTGCCGCTCCTCCCAATCGAATTTGTATCAACTATCGGTACCGCATTTACAAGCATTTTGGTGTTTTACCCAACTATACTTTACGGCATACTTTTTATTGGAACTATAAACATTAGCGAATCTATTGCCGCCTTTTCACGTTGGAAGGTACCGCAGGCAGTACTTATTCCAATTATAGTGTTGGTAAGGTTTATACCTACCTTGTACAGCGAAATGAATAATATCAGAGCCTCCATGACACTGCGAGGACGTTCAACAAATATTTTCAACAAGATAATGAACATCTATGTACCGCTGTTATTTAGCTCAGTCAGGACAAGTGAATCACTAACAATTGCCGCCATGACAAAGGGTATGGGCCTTAGCAAGCACAGCACCATAATGCATGATTCACGTTTTCGGTTGTTTGACTATTTTACATTGGCTGTTTTAGTAGGTTTAATAGCATTGAGGTGGTATAATGATAGATTTTAATAATGTCAGCTATTCCTACGGCGAAAAGACAGACGGTGCACTTAACAACCTAAGCTTTAGCGTTAACAAGGGCGAGTTTATACTGCTTACAGGTAAAAGCGGCTCAGGTAAATCCAGTGTATTGCAGGCGATAAACGGTATTATTCCGCAGTATTACAAAGGTAATTTGTCCGGTGAAATAGTTATCGACGGTGAAAATATAAAAGGGCAGACAGTGCAGCAACTTTCAAAAAAGGTCGGCACCGTTTTCCAAAATCCAAAATCACAGTTTTTTCATCTGAATGTCCAAGATGAATTAACATTCGGCCCCTCAAACCAAGCGTTGCCGATTGATGAGATAAGGCGCCGTGAAAATGAGACGGTAAAGGAATTTAGGATAGAAAACATTCTACAAAAAAATGTGCTCACCCTCTCGGGTGGAGAGATGCAACGACTTGCCTGTGCATCGGTGCATATGAGCTTGCCTGACATTTATGTACTGGACGAGCCGAGTGCAAACCTTGATGCCACCGGAATTAAAGAATTAAAGGACGCTTTACTAACAATAAAAAAGAGTGGCGCAACCGTAATAATTGCCGAACATAGAATTTATTATGCCCTTGAGTTATGCGATAGGGTTTTTCATATGGAAAACGGCAGGATTGATGAAATTTTTACTAAGGACGAATTCCTGCTCCTTAGTGAACAAAAATTGCACTCAATGGGACTACGCAGCATAACCGCACCAACCATACCGAGAGGGCCATTTAACATAGCTAACAAAGAGTGTATAAATGTAAAAAAGTTATTCTGCAAAAGAAAAAATGAAACATTGCTCGATATCACAGATTTAAGTATTCCAAAGCACTGTATCGTGGCAATAACCGGTATTAACGGTGCAGGAAAAAGCACATTTGTAAAAACTTTTTCCGGAATTATGAAAGCAGATGCAGTAATAACGGACGAAAAAATATTATCTAAAAGAGAGCGTATAAGAAGATGCTTTATCGTAATGCAGGACGTGAACAGCCAACTCTCCTGCGAGTCTGTCTACGATGAACTGGTAGAAAAAGACACCCCGGAAAATGAAAAACGTGCACTTGAAATATTAATGTCACTTAACCTATTGGACAAAAGAGAGGAACACCCCTTTTCCCTTTCGGGCGGTCAAAAACAGCGAGTAGCTATTTCTACTGCACTATTTTTAAACAAGAAATATATGTTTTTTGACGAGCCAACAAGCGGGCTTGATTTTGATAGCATGGAAAGGGTATCCGCTTTGATCGAAGAAGTTGCAAAGACAGCCGAAATAGTTTGTGTTGTAACCCACGACAATGAATTTATCAACCGATGTTGCGACTATGAGATTAATTTTGGTAAATCCAATGTAGCCGCATTTTATAATATAGAAAGGAGTATTCAAAATGGGTAAAGTTTTCGCTTATGCCGGTGAACTTAAAAAGAATATGTACAGTGCACTGCTCTTTTTGTTTTTAAGTGTTCTGTTCGGTGTTTTACCGTATCTTGCACTAAGCAATATAGCTGTGTCGCTGGTAGAGAGGTCAGTAGTAGGAGTAGGTCACATCTTCATAATCTGCAGCATAATTTTCGGAGCACTTGCCCTAAAGGCAATCACAATGGGGATAGGACTTGCAAACTCCCATGTAGCCGCTTTTGGTATTCTATATAACATTAGAAAATCCAAAGCAAAGGATATGATGCAGCACCCACTCGGTTTTATTGAACACAACGGTGTCGGCAAATACAAAAAAGGTTTTGTCGAGGATGTCGACCTTCTCGAAAATCTTGTCGCTCACATGATACCGGAGGGTATTCCCAACATCTTTATCGTTCTTGTGACCTACATCTATATTTTTGTTTTAGATTGGCGACTTGGGCTTTTATCCTTTGCTATAATTTTGGCGGGTATCATCCCTATGATGTCCATGATGAGCGTCGGTATGAAAAGAATGCCGAAATACTTTGCTGCACTTGATAATATGAACGGAAGCATAATAGAGTATGTCGGTGGCATGGAGGTCGTAAAGGTATTTGGCAAAACCTCCGGCTCCTTTGAAAAACTGAAACAGGCTGTTTTGCATGCAAGAGATTTAACCTACAACTGGTACATAGCCTGCTGGCGTGACATGTCTATAATGAATGCCGTTATGCCCTGTACGGTACTGCTTGCACTGCCTATTGGTATCATCTTTTATCAAAACGGCAGTATTAAACTGGATGTTTTGATATTGACAATGCTTTTAAACTTATCGCTCTCCTCACCACTAATCAAGCTAATGTCCTTTTTGCCGGTAATACCGCAGGTTGGCTATGCAATTGAAAAGATTGATGCAACGTTTGCCGCAGAGCCCATTGCCACAGGAGATAAGACCGATAGTCCAAGCAATTTTGACATCACCTTTGAAAATGTTCGATTTTCCTATAACGAGGATACCGAAGTTTTGCACGGGCTGAATGTAACGTTTAAACAGGGGGAACTTGTAGCACTCGTAGGCGAGAGCGGATGTGGTAAAAGCACCATAGCAAAATTGATTGTACATTTTTGGGACGTATCGGACGGTAAAATTACGGTAGGCGGTATCGACATAAGGGAGTTTACAAACAAAAAACTTATGTCCATGATATCTTATGTTTCACAGGATAATATTTTGTTTGATGATAGTATAATGAACAATCTTTTAATGGGAAAAGAGGGTGTAACGAAAGATGAGGTCATAGCCGCCTGTAAAAATTCCTGTTGCCACGACTTCATCTCGGCGCTGGAAAACGGGTACGACACTAATGTTGGCACGCTTGGCGGTAAACTATCCGGCGGTGAACGCCAACGCATCACCATAGCAAGAGCAATGTTAAAGAATGCACCGATAGTAATTTTAGACGAGGCAACTGCACACACCGATTCAGAAAACGAAGATTTAATACAAACAGCCCTCTCCAATCTGTTAAAGGATAAGACCGTAATAGTAATTGCACATCGTCTTACCACTATAACAAAGGCGGACAGTATTGCAGTGATAAACAAAGGTGATGTTGAAGCACAGGGCAGTCACGACGAACTGCTCACTACATCGGCAACCTACAAAAAATTGTGGGAGCAGAGTGTAAGGACGGTAGAATGGACTATCGGAGGTACTAAATAATGTTTGATCTAATAAAAGGAGTTTTAAAGCTCTCGGGTGAGCGAAAAAAGAAAATTATTGCCTCCTATTTCCTATCCTTTATTGACAGTCTTTTAGCTAACATTCCGGTATTTGCTATAGGCTATGCGCTATATTTAATAATAGGCGGAAACATTGCCGAAAACACATGGCTTATACTGCTTGTTGCACTAATTGTAGGTGTGACTGTAAGAACAATACTGAAATATATTAACAACATTTTAGAACAGGGCATGGGTATATTCACCTTTGCAGAGCAACGCTTGATAACAGGTGAGCGTGTAAAGCGGTTTGAGATGGGCTTTTTCTCGGATAATAATGTCGGAAATTTAACTTCGGTGTTTGCAAATGATTTAAGCTTTATCGAACAGTACGGTATGGGTGCAATGGGAATACTCACCTCGTCACTCTTTAGCATTGCGGTATCGATTTTAGTTTTAATATTCGTCAATCCGAGTCTATCTATTATTTATATTATAATGGGGATTGTTTCATACTTTGTGCTAAAAGCATATTATAACAAGACTATAGTAGAGGGACAAAAACAGCGTGAGGCGACAAAAGATTTAGCAGAAGCAGTTATAGAGTATGTCAGTGGCATGCCGGTTATCAAGGCGTTTAATTTAGAGGGCGATCGTTTCGCCAAAACCGAAAACGCATTTAAAAAAGCAAAAGTATTAAATATAGGTTTTGAAAAAACAGCTATCCCTTATATAATAGCTATACTGTCCTTAACCGGTTTAGGAACCGCCGCAATAGTCGCCATGAGTGCATATAGTGGTGGTAATGTTGCCGAACTATTGCCTTATATGGTAATGGTTATAATCTTTTCTATGGGTGCGTTTGCCCCTATAAATGCAATAGGTATGCAGATTTCACTTTTAAACATGTCTAAAGCGGCACTTGACCGATATGACGACCTCTCCAAGATAAAAGCGATTGACGAAAATTTTATCGACACAAAGATAACCGACTATAATATCGAGTTTAAGGACGTACGTTTTTCCTACGGTGAAAAGGAGATACTAAAAGGAATTAATCTTAAAATCCCTAAAAATAAGATGACAGCATTTGTCGGTAGAAGTGGTAGCGGTAAAACCACAATAACCAACCTAATTGCAAGGTTTTGGGATGTGAACTCCGGTGTGGTTACTATCGGCGGTGTAGACATAAGTAAAATAAGCACCGAAGAGCTGTACAAACACATCAGCATGGTGTTTCAAAAGGTGTATCTTTTTAACGACACAATTTATAATAACATCGCTCTCGGAAAAGAGGGTGCGAACAAAGATGAGATTATCGAGGCGACAAAAAAGGCGAGATGCTATGATTTCATAATGGCTTTACCGGATGGTTTCGATACTATGGTAACAAGCGGTGGCTCTTCCCTATCCGGTGGTGAAAAACAGCGTATCTCTATTGCAAGGGCAATTTTAAAGGATGCGCCTATTATTCTTCTCGACGAGGCAACCGCTTCAATCGACCTCGATAACGAGAGGTATATTCAGGAGGCAATAAACGAGCTTGTTAAGGAAAAAACTTTGATAGTTATTGCACATAAGCTCTCCAGTATCAAACATGCCGATAATATTGTAGTGGTTAACGACGGTGAAATCAGCGAGCAGGGCAGTCATGATGAACTACTAAAAAATGAAGGGCTTTACAAAGAACTCTGGAAAAAGCGTACCACTGCGGCATCATGGGAACTGGCAAAATAATTATGTAAACTATTTTATCGGTGGTATTATGCATGTGACAATTGGGATTAGTATACGTATTGTAAGATAATATATGTCTTGACAAACAAAGAGAAAAGTGATATTTTTTACATATTAGTTATTCCTAACTCAGTTTCTAAAAGGGGCTAATATTAACTGTCATAGAAACACTGATAGCAGGCAATGCACATTGCCACTAACAAAATTCACATCATGATTTTAATCTACAAGCTATAAACAAGGAAAAAATAATAATGAATGATAATTGCAGTGGCGGCTGTAATAAATGTGCCTGCCCAATGAAAGTCAATGCACCAACAGCTTGTACAGTACGTCGCACCGAAGTGTTTACACCTAAAGAACATGGCACAGAACTTTCGCTCGATATGCTTAACGACAAGGAGCAAATTTTCCTATCCTATCTTGTGGCACATCAATATTTGCCGGTGGTGCAGTTTGTTATGCTTAGCAGTGAAAATCCAGTGTTTAGAAAAGTGTCACTTTCGCCGGCTTATATTGAAGATGTTAGCGACTCTTTTGAGAAAATTCAGATGATGGGTACAATGCTTGATAAATTAGAGAGTGACGGTTTTATAACCCTTGATTTTGACATCCCGTTGCAGAACTGTGATTACACCGAATACTATAACAGTGATATTTTTGCATTCTACAAAAATATGATTAGCGAGATATCGTCAAATCAGGTTGCCTTTATGGGAGATACTGCCACCATAGAAAAGGGTAGCATGGCAGCTACAGCGGCTTGTACTGAATTATTCGATGATATAATTTAAGGAGATAAAAATGACAAACAAGTTTGCAAACTTAAAAAATTACAGCGACTGCGCCGGTAATAAACCTGTACACAAATGCTGTGGCAAGCACAAGCACCACCATACCGAGGAACATCAAAACCATCATGCAAACGGCGATTGTTGTGGAAAGCATCATCATGATGTCACACAGGCAGATAAGCTTACCGAAGAGTAGCAACAGGTTTTATTTTTGACATTTTCGATTATAGATAAGTATAGCATAGTGTGATTGCACACGCCTTTAAACAATATTTTAGGAGTAATTATGGAAAAGATGGGTGAACCCGTAGATATTGATGGTGTAAAACTAAATATTTATTCAGCAGGCGAAAGTGATAAAACACTTGTGTTTATGTCCGGTTTTGGGAGCTGTTCACCGATACTGGATTTTAAAGGTCTTTGCAATCGGTTAAACAATAGATTTAAAACGGTTGTAATCGAAAAACCTGGGTATGGATTCAGTGCTGTCTCAAACTCAAACAGAGATTTGCAAACTATGGTAAACGAGCAAAGAGCAGCTCTTAAAAGGTGTGGAATCATGCCGCCTTATATCCTTTGCCCACTATCAATTTCAGGGCTTGAGGCTATCTTTTGGGCAGGCAGCTATCCCAAAGAAATTTCGGCGATTGTAGGGCTTGACATGTCCTTCCCCGAGATAATGCAACAGTACAAGTTCAGTGTACCTTTTTTAACATTTTCAGGTTTTGTAATGCGAAGCGGTATCGCACGTCTTTTCCCAAAACTTGCCCACACCGAAACTTACAAATACGGTAATTTAAACGAAGATGAAAAAGATTTATATGTAAAACTTTTTTACAAAAAAACAATGAGCCGTGATATGATAAATGAAGGTGTATATCTAAAGCAGAATATTAAAACAGCATCTTCCCTACTTCCCCTATCGGTACCGATGTTGTTGTTCGTGTCAAACGGAGAGGATACCGGTATCGACAAAGATTTGTATGTAAGCACCTATAATAAAGTTTTAGAGAAAATTGTTACTGCGAATGTTATTCGGCTTGACTGTTCCCATTTTGTACACCTTTTCCAAACACAAAGAATATGTGAAGTAGTTTGTGAAAAATTCATATATTCAGCAGCTACTGAACATAGTCATTCTGTATAGCTGTTTTTTACTGATAGAATAATTTCTTCAAACCGATTATACTCTTCAACCTGTGGCATATGTGCTGAGTTTTCCATAATAAACAACTGCTTTTGAGGTGAAATTAGATTTTGATAAAATTTTTCGACCAATACAAGTGGTGTGCTTATATCATGTCTGCCGGAAATAAAGATTACAGGTATTTTTAGTTCCTTTACCTGTTCTGAAATATTAATGTCAATTCCTGTTTTAAATATCACCTTTGCACTTTTCATCGCATTAAGATAGTAATATATTTTATCTGCTAAAGAATATTCAGTTGATGTTAAAATCGATTTTGTAATTCCATATTTCGGTTTCGTCTTTATAAAACCCGCCATTTTTCCGATACAGCGACTATATGTTGAGTATTTTTTTCTTGTATAAGGTGGTGCGCCTATTCTACTTAATAGTTTTTTAACATCATATTTGTTCTGCTTTTTAGCTTGTTCAACCATAATAGAGTACCCTTGTTTAACTGCCTCGTTATAGTCTACAACCTGGCTGACACCTATGTATGAACAGTAATATTGAGGAGTATTCTTAACAGCCAAAACAGCTATAATACTACCCCACGAGTGCCCCATAATATATATCCTTTGCTTACCGAATTTTATTAATAAAAATTCGGTAATTTTAATTGTATCTGCAACGAGATTTTCAACATTCAATGAATTTGCCTCAACATTTTTCCATCCCGTGAACCCCGCACCTCTTTGGTCGTGCCTTGCGACAATAAAATGTTTTTCAAGCTCTCTTTGATATTTTTTTATATATGCTGTTTCGGCTTGTCCCGGCCCACCATGAACGCACAATAATATAGGGTTTGCGATATCCTCGCCGGCAAGCATAACATTGTGTGCAACATTATTAATATTAACTTTTATCTGCTCTTTCATCTGCCACACTCTCATTTTAGCTATATTTCGACCTAAATCTCAAAGTTAGTTTATTTTCTTTCCTAAATTACAATATCTACGATACTCAAGCGGTGATAAATCGTAATATCTTCTGAAAATCTCCGCAAATTTTCCTTGCTTTGTGTACCCGACGCTGTGGGAAATATCCCCAATCGAAAGTTTGGTCTCACGCAGCATTTTTGCGGCTTTCTTCATTCTGATTTTCCGCAAGTATTCCGAGATGTTCTCGCCAAAAACTGCCTTGAAATAGTTTTTAAGGCTTGTTTCACTTATCATAAATTTTTCTGCTACTATTTTAATAGGTACATGTTCTTGCAGATTTACAGTTAAAATTTTCTCTGCCCTTTTTGCTATTTCTGCCTGTAGTTGTGTATAGTAGGTACGTTGATTATCCTCTGGGTAGGAGTGACTTATTAGTATATTAAGAATGAAAATCGCCGAGTGTTTAAGCTTAAATTCCGATACCGTCTCTTTTTCTGTCCACAAGTCTAGCATAACGCTTTTAAGTGTATCATCGGATTTCGCCACCGAGGTATTCCTTTTAATAAAATATCGTTCTCCTAACGATTCAAACTTTAAGTTAAACGCTTGGAGAAGCGCATAATTGTTTGTGGGAAAAAGAGCCGTATCAAAATATATTGAAATCCCTTGATAATTTTTTGTTGGAAAAAAAGAGGGGTTGTGTGATCTTTCCCTGCTTAAACAAAAATCACCTGCCGTTAAACATACGTTGAACCCATCTTCGAGCGCAAGCTCGATACGACCCTCCACACAATAATTGAAATGAATATAATTTTCGTCGCTATAATCACTGTTTCCGGTCAATTCGAAAGCGCTAATTTCAAAAAAACTAATGAACATATTTTCAAATATTTTATAATATTTCATTCTAAAATTACTGTTGTTGTTCTTTAGTATAAGCTCATTGTCAGTTAGCCCTTTTTCAAACAGCAACTTATTTGTTTTGTCGCTTAGCTTCATGTATCTTGAATATATATCCACCTTTTTTCCCCTGTTATCGGCCTTTTTCTTAAAGTATAAGTCATTTTCCATAATCAGTCAACAGCAAAAAATAAATTGCTGTTTGTGGCTAAAATGACAAACAGGGATAGAACCTAGTCATACACGGTGATATAATGATACAAGTTAGTTTAAGCTAACTTAAGTAAAAATGTTTTAGGAGAATTACAATGAGTAAAAAGCTACAGGGCAAAGACTTTATCAATATAGGAATTTTTACAGCACTGTATTTTGTAATTATTATGGCAGCCGGCATGCTCGGCGTTATTCCGATTTTTATACCGCTACTTAGCGTAATCGTGCCACTACTTGGGGGTATACCAATGATGCTGTATTTCTCGAAAGTAACGAAATTCGGCATGATAACCATACAAGGTTTTTTGTCCGGTGTTTTAATGATGGTTGCCGGCATGGGTTATTGGTGTGTCGGGACATTTTTTGTTACGGCTTTAGTATGCGATTTAATATTAAAAGCAGACGGATATAAAAGCGCTAAAAAGGAGATAATCGCATACGGTGTTTACTCCATGTCGGTTATCGGTGCATTTATACCGATCATCTTAACGCGAGATTCCTATCATGAGATGCTTACAACCGAGGGGTATGGTGTTGAATATGCCGATACACTTATGGGCTATATGCCGGACTGGATTTTACCGGTACTGCTAGCAGCAAGTTTTATCTGCGGAATTATCGGCGGTTTTATTGGCCAAAAAATGTTTATAAAACACTTTGAGAGAGCCGGTATTGTTTAATGAAGGGTTTTATGTTGTCCTCCCAACGGTATCAAAAGGGCATCCCCTTTGATCCACGCACAAAACTTGTGGTTCTACTCACCATGTCTATGCTTATATTCGGTGGCTCTTATCAGACAACTTTTATGTATCTGCCGGCCTTGTTACCACTTGTACTTACGATCTGTGCAAAATTATACCGACAAACAATCATATATATCATCTCAATGATTGTTTGTTTAATGTTGCAGGAATTTATAGTCCCCATTACCTCGGGGACTATACGTTTCATTATGACACCTCTCGTTATAATGCCGATTTATTTCTGGCCTGGTTTTTTAGCGGCTTATTTTCTGTTGACAACTACTACTGTAAGCGAATTTGTAGCAACAATGGAAAAGATAAAACTTCCAATACAGGTGACTATTCCTATGGCTGTTATGTTCCGATTTTTTCCAACCATTGCCGAGGAGTGGCGATATATAAGTGATGCTATGCGTATGCGTGACATTAGGTTTAGGGGTAACAAGATAGGTGCAATGCTGGAATACCGCATTGTGCCTATGCTTATGTGCAGTGTCAAGATAGGCGAGGAGCTATCCTGTGCCTCACTCACAAGAGGGCTTGGGGGACCTGTGAAAAGGACAAACACCTGTGAAATCAAATTAAGAGTGCAGGATATAGCTATCTTGGCTGTTTGCTTTATACTTGTCTTCCTACATCTTCTTATATATTTAGAGGTAATTAAATGATTAGCTGTAAAAATGTAAACTATTCTTACCTGATGACCGAGGGCAACAGGTCGGATGGCGGAAGATTGTTTAATGTAAACTTTAACATTAAGCAAGGTGAATTCGTGTTGCTATGCGGGTCTTCCGGCAGTGGCAAAACCACGGTGGCAAGGCTTTTAAACGGACTTATCCCCCATTATTATGAAGGAAATCTCACCGGCAGTATTACCGTCGACGGTAAAGAATTAAAGGATATGTCACTTTTTGACATATCAGCTGTTGTAGGTTCTGTGTTTCAAAATCCACGTTCACAATTTTTTAATATAGATACGACCTCGGAACTTGCCTTTGCACCTGAAAATCACGGCTGGGAAAAAGAAAAAATATATACTCGTGTAAACGAGGTCGTTGAGCAGTTGAGGTTGCAAAGCCTTATGAACAGAAATATTTTCTCACTATCGGGCGGAGAAAAACAAAAAATCGCCTGCGGTTCTGCGTCGGCGATTAATCCATCTCTTTATGTATTCGATGAGCCATCCTCAAATCTTGATGCAACCGCAATAGAAGAGCTTAGAAATATGCTCATCACCTTAAAAAACAATGGAAAGACAATAGTGATAGCAGAGCATCGGCTTTATTATATTTATGATTTATTAGACCGGGTATTTTACCTAAAAGATGGTGAGATTAAAGGCGATTACACCGGCGATGAGTTTCGCAATATTCCGGAAGATGTGCGTACGAAGCTGGGACTTCGTCCTTGTACACTTGAGGGACTTTCACAAATTGAAGCCAAGAAAAGCAATAAATCTAAATCACAGTGGACAATCAACAACATGAATTTCAGATATTCAAACAGTGATGTTGTTTCACTTGACATTGAAAAAGCACTAATAAATCATGGTAGCGTAACCGCAGTAATCGGCAAAAACGGTGCAGGTAAAACAACCTTTTCTCGTTGCCTTTGTGGACTTGAAAGGAGAGCAAAAGGCAGCTTAACATTCGATGGAAAGACGTATGGAACAAGACATAGAATTAAAGAATGTTTCCTTGTGATGCAGGATGTAAATCATCAGCTTTTTACCGAGAGTGTACTGGAAGAAATCCTGCTTAGTATGCCTGACGAAAACAACGAAAAAGCAACAGATTATCTTAAAAGCATGAACCTTTCGGAATTTATAGGCAGGCATCCCATGTCACTCTCAGGCGGACAAAAGCAACGTGTTGCGGTTGCATCGGCAGTGGCATCACAACGACCGATAATAATCTTTGACGAGCCGACGAGCGGCCTTGATTTATACCACATGAAAAAGGTGTCACATTGTGCAAATGAACTTGCAGAGCAGCACAAAACTGTGATTATCGTCACACATGACCCCGAGTTTATTCTTAGATGTTGCGATCATGTTATAGAGATTGATGCCGGGAAAGCAGTGGATAATTACTCCCTGCGCGAAAAAAGTGGGCGGGTTAAGCTGCTTGAATTTTTCAGCTGTAATTATCATATTTAAGAAGAAAAGCTCCACTAAACAGCAATTTAGTTAAGACACAAAAAGGTATACAGTAAATTTTTAATTATATAACATTATCATACTTTTCATGTGCTACTACCTACCCAATATTAAACAGTGCATTGTACATATGATGGTCTCTGCCTACTACTGTTATGCCGTATACTCCGCCTGCTATTGCTGCTCCAATACCAAAAGGAACAGAAATTGAGAACAATGTGACTACTGTAGGAACGGCTTCGGTAGTTGCTACAGACCAAATATTCATAAGATTTTGGTGTGTTAACACCAGTCCGACAACGGCACTTAAATGAATATTCGCTCCAAAAACTTTTCCGGCACTCATTGCTATAAAACTGGTAAAAACACAAACGAGGCATTTGAAAATAGTTGAATTAATGAGTAGGTATCATTTTACAGTAAGGCTGGGAAAAACTTCGGCAATCCATCCATTAGCCCCATAAGCAACCCACTTGCAACGATAGCAGGAATAATTGGAATAAATATATCGCCTTCGTTATTTTGTTAAATCGATATCACTATTATATACGAATATGAGAGTTTTACAATATTAATCTAAAATGATTTGCCTGTAAAACATTTTAGATTCTGGATTTTAATCAAATTTTAATAAATCCATGCTATAATACAAACAAAGTCAGTTTATGGAGGGTTGTTTGTGCGAATTTTACTTGCAGAAGATGAGAAAGATATGAATAAAATCATTACAAAAAAATTAGTGTTCGAGGGATATGCTGTCGATAGTTGTTTTGACGGTGAAACGGCACTTGATTATATTGTCAACACTGATTATGACGTTGTAATTCTTGACATTATGATGCCGAGGCAGGATGGCTTTTCGGTGCTTAGCGCAATGCGTACTAAAGGCATAGCAACCCCCGTTATTTTTCTAACCGCAAGAGATGCTGTGTCAGACAGGGTAAAAGGGCTTGACTTAGGTGCAAATGATTACCTTGTAAAGCCGTTCTCTTTTGAGGAGCTTATGGCTCGCATTCGTGTTATGACAAGGCTAAAATCTGGCAAATCCACAAGTGTACTATTTGTTGCAGATTTGTCGCTTGACACAAGCTCTCATGTTGTAAAGCGTGGAGATACCGTGATAAATCTATCAGCAAAGGAGTATGCAATTCTCAAATACATGATATATAATGTAGGGATAGTATTGTCAAGAGAGAAAATCGAAAATCACATTTGGAACTATGACTATGATGGTGGCACAAATGTTGTAGACGTGTATATTAGATACCTAAGAAAGAAAATCGACAGTGATTTTGATATAAAACTTATTCACACAGTGAGAGGAAGCGGCTATGTGCTTCGGGAGGGTTTATGAAAAAAGTATCAGCCAAAATAAGGCTCACCCTCTTTACAACATTTCTTATGTTACTTATGGCTAGTGTTTTAATCGGATTGATGTTCTCGCTAGGTGATAACATTATTTCCGCAAACACTATTACTCAGTTAACTGAAGTGGTTGATGATAACTCAGACGAGCTTGAGTTTGATGATGGCAGACTTGATACCGGAGATGTAGATTTTTTAAAAAAAGGCGTGTACACGCTATTATATTCGCAAGACGGCGAACACATTGATGGCAATTTTCCGGAGGACGGCATTTCCGAACAACCGTTTCTTGACAAAGAAACTACTGAATTTACCTTAGATGGAACGCTATATTATATCTACGACAGACTATCTTCTGTGGAGGACTCAAGCTCTTTGGTTTGGGTTCGTGGGATTATAGCGGTAGATGAGGTCGCAAGTGCCACAAACAGCATATTACAAACAGCACTATTCTCTTTGCCTTTTTTTGTACTTTTGGGTGCATTAGGATGTTACTTCATTGCCAAAATCACATTTCGTCCCATAGACAAAATTATAAAAACTGCAGAGGAAATAAGCGAGAGTGAAAACCTTGCATTGCGCATAGGATTACAAGGTGGAAGCCCTGAAATGTGTAAGCTATCCGATACATTTGATAAAATGTTTGAGCGCTTAGAGAGTGTATTCGAAGCTGAAAAACAATTTACATCCGACGTTTCACATGAACTTAGAACTCCGACTGCTGTTATCTTAGCACAGTGTGAGTATGCAATTGGTGAAAGTATCGCCATGGAAGACAAGGAAGATGCACTCGAAACAGTTCAAAGACAAGCACTAAAAATGTCTATCCTCATTTCTGACTTATTAAACCTTATACGCATGGATAGAGGTGCTCAAGAAACGGAACTTCGGCAAATTAACCTTAGCAACCTTGTGCTAGAAGTCTGTGAGGAGCAAAAACTAGTTGCCCCTTCCGACTTAAAAATGATGTACGATATTGCTCCTAATATCAGTGGAGCATTTGACTCTACTATGATTAGCAGGCTGCTTGAAAATTTAATCAGCAATTCATTTCGCTACAGAAAAGAAAACGGTAACACTCATATTGCACTTTATGAAACCACTACGGATATTATCCTATCGGTGAAAGATGACGGAATAGGCATAGCAAAAGAGCACCAAGAAAAGATTTGGCATAGGTTTTATCAGGTAGACGGCTCGCGTACAGCAAGTCAACACGGTAGCATGGGCTTAGGTTTATCTATGGTGATGCAGATTGCAAAGCTCCATCATGCAAAAGTAGAGGTGGACAGCGAACTCCACCACGGTAGTTTGTTTACTGTGAAATTCCCAAAATAAATCTTACATCTTTAATGTTACTTTAATTTTCCCACTGTATAGTTTAGTTATTGAAGCTAAGTTATACAGTGGTTTTTTAGCAACATAGTAATTAAAACATACTAAGTAAAGGGGAAATTAAAATGACAAACAATATAAAATTCATGCTACTTGGCATATTTTTAGCGGTGATGAGCGTAGGAGGTTTTGTTTTAGCTGATGAAGAAGATTTTTTATTAATTATTGCCATTGCTTTACCCATAGCGGCAATATGGGCATTTGCTAAAGGGTTTATGGGCAATGCCAAGGAGAATCCATCAGATAAACACGAAGACACAGCGTCAGAATTAGCACAAACACTACCGGCAATAACTGAACATCAAAATTAATTTAGAAAATCTCACAGCTTTAATGTTACTTTAATTTTAGAGGTATAGAATTAAGTCATTGAAGAAAACCAAAACAAAATACTAGGAGGTATTTATAATGAAATCGAAAATCACATTAAAAACTGTCGGCATTATCTCTTGTGCTGTTATTCTTACAGTAGCATTGGCAGGCGGTGTTATTGCATTTGCAAGACCTATGGCAACACCACAATCCGATGCAAGTGTCACCGAAAGCTATATCGACGAATCTGAAGCAAAAGCCATAGCGCTTGCACATGCAGGATTAAACGAAACCGATGTTTCACATTTGCTTTGCAAACTTGATCATGACAATGGCATAGCGGAATACGAAGTGGAATTTTGGGACGGTAAGACCGAGTATGACTATGAAATCAACGCAGTAAGCGGCGAGGTTATAGGCTATGACTACGATATGGAAAGCTATGATGCAAAGCCTGTTACAACAGCAACTGCAACCGATTCGACAGAGTATATCGGTAAAGCAGAGGCCCATGCGATAGCGCTTGCACACGCAGGATTAAACGAAACCGATGTTTCACATCTGCTTTGCAAACTTGATCATGACAATGGCATAGCGGAATACGAAGTGGAATTTTGGGACGGTAAGACCGAGTATGACTATGAAATCAACGCAGTAAGCGGCGAGGTTATAGGCTATGACTACGATATGGAAAGCTATGATGCAAAGCCTGTTACAACAGCAACTGCAACCGATTCGACAGAGTATATCGGTAAAGCAGAGGCCCAAGCGATAGCGCTTGCACACGCAGGTGTAATAGAAGATGAGGCAGGTCATATTAAATGTGAATTCGAAATTGACGACGGTTATGCCGAATATGAAGTAGAATGGGAAATCGGCAGAACAGAGTATGAATATACAATTAGTGCTATCGATGGTGCGATTTGGGAGTATGATGTAGAGTAAGCGCAACTATTAAAGATTATTTCATAATTTAAATGGACTGAATATAAAAATATATCCAAACCATCCGATCCTTACAGTACACAAAATGATAGTTCTGAGTCATAAAAGGTGGTAAGATGCACTATAAATAGTTTTGTTTTGTATATCCAATATAGCGGTATCAAAGAAACTGTATACAAAAGAAATGCATGGGCATTTGTGTGCAAACGACGCATATGTCGAGCATCAAAACAAAGCAAAAGCTATAAAGTAGAGGCAATTAAAGGTTAAACGCAAAACAAAAAGGAGGGCGAACACACCCTCCTTTTATTCGTTACAATATCATTTTACACATTTAATCACTGGTTATTAGGTATGTTACTAATCATATCTTGAATATTTCTTAATCCCTCTAAGGTTTTTCCGTTAGCTTTCATTTCGCTAATTTTAGCCTTAGCTTCATCTGGACTTAAACCGCTTGCGTTTGTAAACTCGTTAAACATTCCTTCAAAATTTACTCTTGCTTCTTCAAGTGTAATTCCCTTGGCATCAAGCTCTGCTTTTACGGATTGTAATCCTTCAATAGTGTGACCGCTTGCTTCAAGTGCCGCTAGCTGTGCTTGTGCTTCCTCCAATGTGACACCTTTTGCATCGAGGTTTTCTTTGGCATTTTTAAGCCCTTCCAAGGTCATTCCGCTTGCTCTGAATTCTTCTAAAGTCATACCTGTTCCTGTGTTCATGATTTGCAACGGAGTTGTGTCAACCGAGCTATCCGGCTCTGTTGCAAAGGCTGTGATACTTGTTCCTCCAATCATCATAAGTGCTACAAATGCGAGTGATACAATTTTCTTTGTGAACATAATAGTTCTCCTTTCTATCAGGGCGGTTAATATTATTTTTGGGTTGTGCTTACCCTGTGATTTAATTATAAAATAACTATCGGTGGAAAATCAGCGGTTAAATATAGGCAGAATATAGGCAAAAACAACGTATGGGTTTTAATTAGGTTAATAATATGCTAATATGTACATGAGGTGACGTGATGAAAATATATATTGCAGACGATGAAAAGTCAATCAGAGACATTATAAGTGGTTTTCTTAAAAACGGCGGATATGATGTTTTAACCTTTGATACCGGCGATAAACTAAAGGAGACATTTTTAAACGATCCGTCCGACATGGTAATTTTAGATATAATGATGCCGGGAACGGACGGTGTAACCATCTGTTCTGAGATTAGAGAGAAAAGTAATGTTCCTATACTAATAGTTTCTGCAAAGGATAGCGAACTTGACAGGATAACCGGTATTACAATGGGGGCTGATGATTATTTAGTAAAACCCTTTGCCCCTATGGAGCTTGTAGTAAGGGTGAACTCCATCTTTCGCCGAATGTCTTTCAGCGAAATGGCAAAAGCGAAAAAAATATTAAGTTTTGGTGATATAAATATCGATATTGCAATGAAAAGGTGTACTGTAAATGGCGATAAGCTGGATGTTACTCCAACAGAATTTGCATTGATGGCATACA
>CAYJKW010000008.1:0-56235 GCA_964370765.1 uncultured Oscillospiraceae bacterium | reverse complement strand
CAGCAAACATCACAGTAACTGATGAATTTGGTAACGAAATCGTTTACACGATGACTGTAAAACAGTATGTAGCCCCAAGACCAACTTACTCTGGCAGTTCTTC
Source organism: uncultured Oscillospiraceae bacterium (assembly GCA_964370765.1). GTDB lineage: Bacteria > Bacillota > Clostridia > Oscillospirales > Ruminococcaceae > CAYJBH01. The sequence continues at coordinate 56,132 of CAYJKW010000008.1, read as the reverse complement.
AACAGGCGGTAGCACAGGCGGTGGTTCAACCGGCGTTAGCACAGGTGGAACAACATCAACAGGTGGCGGTTCAACAGCACCAGCTCCTGCACCAGCTCCAGCACCGGCTCCAGCTCCAGCTCCAGCACCTGCCCCTGCTCCAAATGATAGTGGATTGGTGAATGGTGGCGATGGAACAAATGGTGGCGCCGCCGGAGGTTTCTAAAATCACAGGCCACGGGATTCCCACCCATGGGGACGGTTCTTTGTCCATCCACATCAAACCAAAAAGAAAGGAAAAATTGAATGAAAAATACAATGACAACAAGATTCGCAGAAAAAATAATAGAATTGTACAATAAAAATGAATTGACAGAAAATCTGTTGAGGTGTTTATTACGCGAACTAATTGGGTATTATATCGACCCCGATGCAGTTGATGGTATTGAAACAAACGATGGGAAGGGATTTAAACAACTAATATGTTACGTTGTACAACCAACTACACACCAAGAGATTATTGAGACTTCACGGAAAATCAATGAAGATGAGGGCTATGTTTGGGACAACCTTGTCGAAGCTGAAAAAATGTTTGAGCGCATATGGTACGAGGATTTATATATGGGCGATAACGACAAAATGGCAGATCATCAACAGAATAATCTTTAACGATTTAATTAAATCAGAAGTAACAGTATTTATTGCAAAAACTATTAAAACAATTTTAATATTGCTATTACTATAATTAAAACTCTATCGAAATTTTTATCGATAGAGTTTGTTTTATATCTTTTAAACGGTGCGCCATTATTTAATAATTATAAAAATACGCAAAAAGGTGAAAATTATGAACGATATAACAAGAAAATTGCTATATATTCATGGAAGTCAATATTCACAAGAAAAGGTGAAAATTGCTTCGTCGATTTGTTCGTCTGTCACCTCGGTATTATCGAACTCAATCTCGATTTCTGTATCGAATGCTTCGTCGATGACCATAACCCTCTCTGTGCTTTTCATCAACCCTTTTGGAACATATTTTGTATGTTTTTACTTTTAACATGAATTTATTTCAGTTCTGATATAAATAAGTTTCTGTTTCAGCTGTATAGACAAAAACCCACGCTACAAAGTAAAATATTATATAGGATTAAAATGAATGTAAGCCTAATTAATAATGTACATAAGGAAGGAGAAAATATTAAAAAAATTAAACAAAGTTTTATCCAATACAACGGAAACAGATTTCAAGGAGGAAAGCATGGAAAAAATATATTCAGTTGTGGGTTACGTTAGAGTTGACCCTATAGAAAGCAGTGGTGATAATACCGCAGAAAACCAAAATAATAAAATTAATGATTTTATTACCCGCAGGAATGATTTGAAACTTGTTAAAATCTACTCGGATTGCGGTGTCAGTGGGCTAACATTTGATAGGGCAGGATTGAACGAGCTATTAAATGAAGTGCGCACTAACAATGTGGATTGTGTGATTGTTTATAATCTTTCACGAATAGGTCGTGATGTAATTGGAGTATCGAAATTTATACATGATAACTTTACAAAAAAAGAAATTAAGTTAATCTCGATAAAAGATAACGTTGATGAAACAGAGCCTTTGAGTTTCTTTAAGCAGATACTCGAAAACACACTTCTACTTAAATGATCAAAAAGTGATAAACAACAATAAGGTTAGTTATTTATAAGCTTTTTGGCGTAAAAAATAAACTTTACCGACTAAATTATCGGTAAAGTTTATTTTTTACATTCCAATTCAAGAGCCGTTATGTTATAATGATAAAAACAAGCAAAGAGGTGAAAGTTATGCCCGATAAAACAAGAAAAATTGCTATATATTCAAGGAAATCAAAGTTTACCGGCAAGGGTGAGAGCGTTGAAAACCAAATTGAACTTTGCAAAAACTATATTAATAATCATTTCCCAGAAATTACTGATGAAAATATTCTTACATTTGAAGATGAAGGTTTTTCGGGTGGTCATCTTGTTCGCCCGGAATTCCGTAAAATGATGGAGCTTGTTAAACAAAAGAAAATCAGCTACATCGTATGCTATCGTTTGGACAGAATTTCACGCAATCTTGGTGATTTTGCAGGGTTGATTAACGAGTTAAATAATCTTGATACAGGTTTCATATCAATAAAAGAGCAGTTTGACCCTTCAACGTCGATGGGCCGTGCGATGATGTTTGTTGCATCTGTTTTTTCGCAGCTTGAACGCGAAACAATAGCCGAGCGCATACGTGATAACATGTACGAACTCGCCAAAACAGGGCGCTGGCTGGGTGGCACAACACCTATCGGCTATAAATCGGAGCAGGTGGAAAAAATCACGGTAGACGGCAAAAAAAGAACGGCATTCAAACTTGTGCAAATCGCAGAAGAAATAGCGATTGTGAAATTGATTTACAGCAAATTTATAGAAACAAACTCGCTGACCCAAACAGAAACATATTTACTGCAAAACAATTACAAAAGCAAGAAAGGTAAAAACTTTTCTCGCCATGGAATTAGATTTATTTTGAAAAACCCTGTCTACATGATAGCAGACAAAACTGCATACAATTATTTTGCAGATGAGCAAATTGAAATTTTTGCAGAAGAGACCGAGTTTAATGCTGCAAATGCCATAATGGCGTACAATAAAACAGCGCAAAAGCAAGGCAAAGCGCATGAAATTCAGGACATGTGTGACTGGATAATTGCCGTTGGCAAACATGAGGGTATAATTGACGGCAAAACATGGGTGCAGATTCAGAAGAATTTAGACGTTAACAAGAGCAAGAGTTATAGAAAAGCACGCTCTCACGTGGCATTGTTGTCGGGGTTACTGCGTTGTGGGGATTGTGGCGAGTTTATGCGCCCAAAAATGGGACGGCAAATAGCTGAAAGCGGTGAGCGCAAATACAGCTATTTGTGCTCACTAAAAGAGCGTAGCCGTAGCCAAAATTGCAACATGAAAAACCCATACGGTAACGATTTAGATAAATTGGTGTGCGATACAGTAAAAAATCTTTCAGCCGACCCAAAGGTGTTTTTTTCAGAACTCGCAAGTGCACAAAAACAACTTTTAGGCAACAAAACAGATGCTAACAGAGAGCTGAAAAGGCTTGAAAAACTAAAAAAAGAAAACGAAACAGCCATAACAAATTTGACGAAATCGCTAATTAATGCGGCAGGAACCTCGGCCGAGCAACACATTTTAAAAGAGATTGAAAAATATGATGCTGAACTGAAAAGAACAAACGATACCATTGTGCAAATTACGAACAGCACCGTTGACAGCATTATTACAAACAATGAATTCGAACTTTTAAAAGACATGCTGAGCAATTTTGCACAAACTTATGACGATATGACAATAGAACAAAAGCGTGCCGCCATAAGGGTGGTGGTTAAAAAAGTGGTGTGGGACGGCAAAAACGCACATATCTATCTTTTCGGCCATAGCGATGACGATTTTGACCCACCTAAGTTGCATGAAAGTGGTATTGAGGAGCCGCTATGTGAGAATAGCAAACGAACTGCTAATGAGCCTTCGTAGCGCAAAAAAAACTCAGAATACTGTGTTTTTAGGGGATGTCCTTGAAAGTGATAAGGAAGGTGGAACCCTTACGAGAGAAGATGTTGCAGCCGATACAATACAGATAGGGGAGATAATAGAAAATAAGGAGGAGGTAGAGTCGCTATATAAAAGTATATATAAAAGATTAGACAAAAGGGAACAGCAGGTTATAAGAATGAGGTATGGGTTAGAAGGATGTTATCCAATGGCGCAAAGGGAGGTATGCAAGGTGCTTGGTATTTCCCGTTCCTATGTTTCCAGAATAGAAAAAAAGGCTGTAGAAAAACTAAAGGCAGAGCTTAATGGCAAGCTAATAGAAGAAAAGGATGATGGTATTAAACTAAACCCGCAAAGAACTGAATAGCTACAACGGTAACAACACCACTGACTGCGATAGAAAGGCTACTCATAGCCCCCTCGATTTCGCCTAACTCTATAGCTTTAACTGTGCCGATAGCATGGCTGGAAGACCCTATTGCAACACCCTTTGCAATAGGGTGTTTTATTCTAAATAACTTTATTACCAATGTTGCGACAAGGTTTCCAAAAATGCCGGTAAGTATGATAACAGCAACCGTTATATCACCGATACCGCCCATCTCTGTGCTAAGTGGTAGGCCTATAGCGGTTGTTATAGATTTAGGAAGTAGGGTGAAATATTCTTCGTTGCTAAGCGTAAACAGTTTTGTAAGAAGAAAAATAAAGCTACAACTTGATAGGACGCCGGCAGTAATTCCTACCGCTATCGCCGGTAGGTTGTTTTTAAGCAAAGTTAACTGCCTGTGTAAAGGGAGTGCAAGGCAGATAGTGGTGGGGGTTAATAGGTAGCTTATGTACTTTGCAGAGTCGGTGTATGTATCATAATCTATGCCCAATATTAAAAGGAACGCAATCACCAAGATAATTGCAATCATTATTGGATTGAAAATATCCTTTTTAAAACGTTGCTTTACCTGTAGCCCAATCATATATGCAGCGAGTGAAAGACTAGACCCGAAAAAAATAGATTCGGTTATAATATCCACTATTTATCCTCCTTGCTTTTTAGAAGAAGATCGGTAGCTTTACCGCTTATTCCCATAACTATCACGGTGCCGACAGTTACTGCGATAATAATTGCAGGAAGCATTGCAACAACACTATCGGTGCTACTTATCAAACCAACACCTGCAGGAACAAACATAATACCCATAATAGATATTAAAAAATCGGCAACATTTTCTATATGTTTAGTTTTTAGTAGGCCGGTACAAAGCAGAATAAACAACAGAACCATTCCATATATACCGGATGGAATAGGTAGTGGTAACAACTCTTTTATGATCTCTGCCACAAATGTTATTATAAATATGATGCCGAGTTGTATAATATACTTCATCTAACTTTTTACCTCGTATCTAAGATCTACAAAACCGTTGTAGCTAGTGCTGGACAAAAGTTTTAAATCTTGTCGGTTTAGACAATCAAATAATTTAATACCACTACCCAGTAATATAGGGGCCACGGTGATCGCAAGCTCATCAACTAAGCAATCATCTATTGCCTGGTTAACAAGCGAGGCACCCCCACATAACCAGATATCAGCACCGTCGACACTACGGAGTTCGTCAAGCAACACCGATAATTTTTTATCGGTGAATGTTATATTAGTGCTATCCTCAATATCCCTGTGAGTGATCACATAACTCTGTTTATCTGCATATACCCAACTATCAGGAGAAAGCTCGGTAACAATCTGATCGTAAGTTTTGTAACCCAAAATTACAGTGTCGATTGTATTGTAGAAATCAAAATAACTTCCGGGATGCTCAGGTGCGCTACCGTCGCCGGCAAGCCAGCTAACATCACCACTATTGTCAGCAATATAGCCATCAAGACTCATGGCTATATATAGTTTAAATTTTCTCATCCTTCCCTCGTATTGTAGCAACTTGTAGTTAAGATTATACATTATAAATCGGCTTAAATCAATAGCGATATACCACATAGAAGGTTGTGGTAAAATGTCTAAAATGTTTGTGAACATTTGTTGATATATGTTGACAATAACAACCTATAAGTATAAACTGTAGTTAAGTAACAATAATACAGGTTGGTAGATAGCATGAGTAGTAAAGTAGTACTGATAACAGGTGCTTCAAGCGGTATTGGTGAGCAGACAGCGGTTGCACTTGCAAAAAAAGGTTATACTGTATATGGTGCGGCAAGGCGGATAGATAAATTAAAAAAATTACAACAATATGGGATTAAGATTATTCAATTGGATGTTACCGACGAAAACTCCATGTTATCATGTGTAGAGCAGATCGCACAGGAAGAGGGTAGAATAGACATACTTATTAATAATGCAGGGTATGGCTTGTTTGGAGCGGTCGAAGACGTATCTATAGATGAGGCGCGTAGGCAGATTGAGGTGAATATATTCGGCCTTGCACGCATGACACAACTAGTTCTACCTTATATGAGAGAAAATAGGTTTGGTAGGATTGTGAATATCAGTTCTATGGGTGGGCGTGTTTGGACACCATTCGGTGCATGGTATCACGCAACAAAGTTTGCAGTAGAGGGCTTTTCGGCCTGCCTAAGAATAGAGGTGGAGCCATTTGGAATAGATGTAGTGTTGATAGAACCGGGTGGTATCAAGACGGATTTTGGTGATATTGCGTCCGATAAGTTAAAACAGGTTTCTCAGGGGGGAGCATATACTCTAAGCGGTTCTGCAGCAGCAGATGCCATGAGAAAGACCTACTCCGGAAACCTTACTAAACCAAATGTTATTGCAGCTTGTATAGTTAAAGCTTTATCAGTAAAAAAACCAAAAACAAGATACCTTCTAGGATATGGTGCAAAACCTGCTGTGTATGTGCAAAAGTGGCTTGGTGATCGAATCTATGATATGATTATAAAAAAGATGTACAACCTTTAATTGATAGGCATAAATATGAAAAAATTAGTACCACATTTAATAAGACACAGAATGACCGTAGTAATGTTATGTATAATTATTGTGGTTACGGGGTTGTATAGTTATTATATTATTCCAAAACAAGAAAATCCGGATACTGCAGTTGCTGCTGCTACAATTACAACCATCTACCCCGGTGCTTCACCGGAGGAGGTGGAAAAAAACGTCACCAATGTCATCGAGGAGCAGATTAGGGTATTACCAAGCCTTGACTATTACGAAAGTCAGAGCCTTAACAATGTTAGTGTAATCATCCTTATGTATGACCTCGATGTTTCGGTAGAGGATGTTGAGGCAGACCTAAGGCAGAGTGTACAAGATATTCAAGCGGAGTTACCACAACTTGCCGAGGAGAGTATAGTTGACACTGATCTTGTAGGTGACAACCAATTTATTATAAGTCTATCAGGTGAAGGTTATACAACCGATGAGCTTACAGAACATGCCGAGGTTGTAAGGGATAGGATAGAAGATGTAGCGGGGATTGAAGACATAGACATTGATGGAAAGGCATCTGAAAATGTAGTAGTAAAAACACGCATCGATGATCTTCAAAAATATGGTATAAGAACCGAAACTATCTTACAGATATTACAGTCACAAAATCTTGCACTGCCATCGGGTGGAATCACCGACGAAAATGGTACAATTAATGTTGTTCTACCATCTGTTTTTGATGGGCTACAGGATCTTGAAAATATTATAGTTGGCGTGGATCAAACAACATTTAGCCCTATAACGCTACTAGATGTTGCTGATATATATATTGAAGAGGAAAAAGAGTATTATTTTTCGCAGGATGGGAACGATGCAATTCTCTTAACCGGTAAAATAGAGGACGGTGAAAATGCTGTTATCATCGGCAATGATTTGCGGGATGCCATAGAGGATGCGAAAGAAACGGTGCCGGATGACATAGTGTTTCATGAAGTGATGTATGCGCCTGCCGATATCGAAGAGTCCATAAACAATTTTATATCTAACCTTCTTCAAAGTATACTACTTATCGTTGTAGTAGTTATGATTGGGGTGCATCTAAGAAATGGGATAATAGTATCTATTGCACTACCGCTTAGTATACTAGCTACCTTTATAGTAATGAACCTTTTAAGTCTAGAATTTCACTTTATTTCGATAGCAGGTTTGATTGTATCACTTGGTATACTTGTAGATAATGCTATAGTAATAAGTGAGGCGATACAGCACCATCTAAACGAAGGTACAGAAAAGGTAAAGGCGATAACTCGTGCAGTAGGGGAGACAGCGGTTCCGGTTCTTACAAGTACACTTACCACTATTGTTACCTTTTCGATAATCTACTTTATACCCGGTGCTGTAGGTCAGGTTGCCGGCACAATACCCACCGTTGTAATAGCTGCACTTATTGCCAGCTATCTTGTTGCAATGTTTGTTATTCCGGTATTGGCCTACTGGTTTTTTAAACCCGAATCTAAAAAGGTTAAAGAGAAGAAAAGCATAGTAAGCAAGATATTCCAGGGTATGCTTAATTTTAGCCTTAAACATAAAATAACAACCGTAATATCTGCCTTCATAACCCTTGGTATTGCAGCACTTCTGGCAATGCAGCTGGGAATGCAGTTTTTTCCGGTTGCAGATAAACCCATTGTATATATTAACTTCGAAAGTGATGTAATAACCGCAGAGGCTTCTCAGCAGGTTAGCGAGCAGATAAACGCCCTACTGGACGAGGAAAAGGTTATCGATAACTTTACCTATGCGGTAGGTAGTGATTTACCAAGCTTTTTCCTTACCGTTCCTGCACTTTCCGGATCGGTAAATATTGGGCAATATATGTTGCAACTAAACGAGGCGGAGATGGACGAGCTTGGAGGTGTGGAGGCAACGGCAAGGTATCTGCAACAGCTGCTTGATGATGAGGTTGAGTCTGCACAAACAACGGTACGAAGCCTTGAGTACTCCATTCCTACCGATGCAAAGATTGCCTTTAAGGTATCCGGTCGGAATATAGATGATATTGTAAAGATTGCCGGTGAGTTGGAATCGGCATTAAATGAAATTGAGGGCACCGATCGTGTGCAGAGTACACAGGTAAGCTATCAAGATCAATATTACCTTAGTGTAGACGATGATGCATTAACCGAAAACAACCTGCTTAAGTCAGATATTGTTAATCAGGTAAAAATGGCACTGTTAAACACCGATGTTGGTGTTTACAGCGCCAATAATAGCAATATTGATATTATGTTACGTAGTGACATTACCGATGTAGATGACCTTGAAAGATTGCAGATAGTCAGCAACGCTACCGGAGTAGCAGTGGAGTTATCTGAATTAGCAGATGTAACACTGGAGCCTGCAATATCGCTTATTACACATTATGACGGGGAATATTATCTTAATGTGCTAAGTAACGTATTGCCCGGACACAGTTCGATTGAGATTGAATCTCAACTTTATGATGACCATATTCCTAACATGGATTTAGAGGGGATAACCATTACCGGACAGGGTGAGGTTAATAACATGTTGGGGCTTTTAACTGCACTTGCAATTAGCGCTGTGTTAGCTATTATGCTTATCTATCTGATACTGATATTCCAGTTTAATGGGCTTAAGAAACCACTAATTGTACTTGCAAGTATTCCATTAAGCTTTATAGGGTGTGGTTTTGGCCTTTGGATTTTCAAGATGGATATACAGGCTATGGCATTACTGGGCCTTGTTAGCCTGTTTGGAATTGTCGTTAATAACAGTATACTTTTGATCGAGGCGATGGATGCGAAGTTAAGTAGTGGTGAAACTGTTGAAGATGCCTGTAGATTAGCTGTTAAGCTGCGGTTTAGGCCTATTTTATTATCAAGCACCACTACCTGTATAGGACTTGTTCCGCTTATAATATCGGCCGACCCTATGACAGCACCGATGGCATCGGTACTGCTGTTCGGGTTACTATTTTCGACCGTACTTACTATGGTTGTTGTTCCGACGTTATACGCAATCCAGGCCGAGAGGGCACAGCGTAAGCTACACAAAAAACAGTGTGATAAAAAATAAAGTTTAAACTTAAATAGTTTTTGTCAGAGTTTTTTCCAATACCTTTCCAATTATCAATGCACCGATAGTAGTGATAATGATTTCCGGAACCATGTAGGATCCGTTATATACAACATTATAGAAATTATAAAGAACGTCGCCGCTAAGGCTACCAAGAGCCCATTCGCCGATACCACCCAGTGTCTGCAACTCTGACTGGGCATATTCAATGCTTTTCCAAAGAAAGTATCCGCTTATAACGTGGCTAACGTAGCGTAAAAGCAATACAACGACGGTGCCTAAAGCCATTGCAACGGCAGGTTTTTTTATACTTCCTCTAAACATTCCACCTAGGCCTAATACCGAATATGGTAAAAAATAGTCAAGCATAAGTGTTAGTACAACCATGTTAATACTAGTTGCCGGAGAATAAAAACCTCCGGTCACAAGTTGCATAAGGCTAAATACAAAACCGGATAACAGGCCCCACTTAATTCCGTGGCGGTAGCTTATTATTATTATCGGCAACATACTGCAAAAGGTAATGCTTCCGCCGTTTGCCCAAAATCCTTCGAATTTTGGAAATATACTCAGTACAGTGGCTATCGCTACAAGTACTGCGGATTCGACTAATATTCTTGTTTTACTTCTCATTGGTTTTCCCTTTCTAAGGCAAAAAAATACGACTGCAGACAATACCACAGACGTAATTAGATAAAACTACCTACGCCGGCATTATCCGGATCAGGTTAAAGGGTTCGCAATAAATTGCATCTCAGCTAAAGCACCCCTGTTATGATAAACGTATTGTATTATATAATTGATGATTTGTCAACAATTATTTTTAAAACATAAGCTTTAAAATAGCTGTTGTCATTTAAAAATTAATATGTTATTATAGGTAAAACACAGATTAGGAGGGCGTTTCTATTTTTGATATCGTTGTCATAATATATAATAACGAAAAAGAGATTTCCGTGTTTATGGATTCTTTTTTTGCGATTAATTATGAAGCTAAAAATATTAACATTACATTTGTTGATAACGGTTCTTGCGATAGAACACTACAGCTTATTAATAACTATGCATCTAATCATAGCTTTAACAGTATAGCTATACTACAAAATAAAAACGATTATATGAGTGGCTATAATTTGGGTGCCCAGCAAGGTAGTTCGCCCTATGTTTTTTTTCTGGATATAACTGCGGTTATAGAACCTGATTTTTTTAATAACCTAGCTAAAAGCATTAACGATGCGGATGGTAAGGTAGCGGCATATGAATGTAGGGTGCTACCTTTTGATACCACACAGTTTTATGATCCGATAACATGCTATACAAAAGTAGCAGATTATAGGGCTTTTGTCATATCCCGAAAGGCTTTTGAAGATAGTGGTGGCTTTGATACTAGGCTGCCGAGCGCCGTGTGTGGTGCAGATTTATGCTTTAAAATTAATGTATGCGGATATAATATAAAATATCTCCCCAAATGCAGTGTCACAATAACAGAAAATATTGTAAACCCCCTTGATGAGTTTGTAGACAAGAAACTGGGTTTGCTTTTACTACACAACAAATATAGTAGCATAAAAGAGATATTCAACACTAACAAAGCATTTATAAAGCTAATTAATAAACCGCCACATTTTAAAAACATAAGAAAAACACTGCTCAAAACCTATCTGTCACATTTTAAAAAAGCAATAGGGATTCACATATCAACTATTGGGAAAAAAAGGTTAAAAGGTGAAAACAGCTTTGATTTTGACACGACATTTTCGCTGTTAAGGGAGCCGTTTACAATTGATAACCTAAAAAACAAGCCGTTTGTAAGCATAATAATCAGAACATACAATCGATCAAAATTTTTGCAGCGCTGCCTTACTTCAGTAGAAAATCAAACCTATACCAATTTCGAGGTTGTGATCTGTGAGGATGGGGAGCCACTTTCGAAAGACCTGATATTAAGCAGGTTTTCTCATCTGAATATAAAATATATAAACGACAACATTAGGAAGGGAAGAAGTAAAAACGGGAATCTTGGCCTTGAAAATGCTACAGGAGAGTGGTGTTTTTTCTTGGATGACGATGATTATTTATACCCTGAACATGTTGAGTGCATGCTATGTGCGGCACAAAACAATCCGGATGCACAGGTTGTTTTAGGTAGCGCAACAGCGGCGTTTTACGATATGAACAGCGATAAGCTCATAAGGTTAGAGCCAATGGTGTTCGACCGAATCGATATATTCACAATGTGTCAAAAATGTAGGATACCTATTCAAACAGGCTTTTTTAAGCGCGAACTGTTTTTAAGTTATGGTGGATTAAAAGAAGGAATTGATGCCCATGAAGACTGGGCGATGTGGCTAAAATTTTACCGATATGCTAATTTCAGCAACAATAGGACAGCGGATGTTACAAGGGTTACATCTGTATTTGTTCAGGATGACGATGTGTTGGCTATGCAACACCGCAGTAAGGATTACTCAAGGTTTGATGAAGCATTTTTTGGAGACGATGAGTTGAAATTCAGTGTAACCTTAGCGCAGATGAGGGGTTTTTATCAGGATATGCTCATGGATATTGAGCATCTGCATAATAACGGCAATCTTGACGATTATCTGAAGACCAATAAAAAGTAAAAAGACATCTATTTTGTGATAATGAATTTGACAACCACAATAAATAATAGTATAATGATATATCGTAGTATTTGTGAGTAGCATGCAAATGCGATCATTCGAACAACAAATATCATAAGGTATAGGTCATATGTCTATAACTACTTTAATTGTTCTTTTTAATGTAATATATCTGTTTACAAACGTTCTGTATCTTGAATTGATAGAACGAATATTTGATAAAAAAAACTCAAAAACCAAGATATTTCTTTTTGGCGTTATTAGCAGCCTAAGTGGCACGGTGCTTCTATTTTCTTTTGGAAGTATGTCTGCATTAGGCTATTTTATAATGCTTGTTTTTTATACCATAATGGTATTTGCTTTTTATCGTTCAACATCAAAGACTACAAGAATATGTTGTGCCCTGTTTTTTAACCTGCACATAATGTTTTCACGTGCCATTATAACCGCTATATTATCCTTTGCAAGTGGTGAAACATTTTATGAAATTTCCAGTGATCCGGAAATTTTTTGGTGGGTACTTGTTACAACTACAATACTGACAGCGTTGATTAATTTAGCAATGCTAAAGATATTACCAAGAAAATACCTCAAGCTTCTTGGTAAAAAAAGCGAGGCGCTGATTGTATTTCTGCTTTTACTTATACTTGCCAATATCTATATGATCGTAAATGGAAATGTATATATTCACGATATAGGATATAGCTGGCTTGCATTACATCAGGTAGTTGCTGCCTTTGTTTCGCTATTTACAGGTTATGTTGGGGTTTTCTCACTTATAGGTTTTGATATGCTAAAAGAGCATAGGCAAATTATTGCACAGGATGCGATTTATAAGCAGGTGGTGGAAAGTCGATCTATATATATTATTGAGATAAATTGTACTAAAGATAGGGTCACAAAGTATATAGAAAATTCTGAAACAATGCCGATTCAGGATGTTAGCTATTCTGAGTTCTATGAAAAAAAGGTGAGGGGCTTTGTTGTTGAGGATGATCAGGAGATTATTGCTGACAATATCTCCCTTGCTAATATACTTGAAAACTTTAAAAATGATAAGTTTGAGTCTTCGGCTGAGTTTAGGCTTGTACATGACGATGGTGATTGCTATTGGGTTCGTTCGATTGTTAGCACAAAGAAAGATCCGGAAAGTGATGATGTATTAGCAATTATAGCGATTCTGGATGACATAAATGATATGAAATCGATACAACATACTGCACAGCTTGATTCACTTGTAGGTGCTTACAATAAAAAAGCTACCGAAATGCATATAAAAGATTATCTGAACGAAAATAATCAAGGTGTGTTTTTTATGATAGACCTTGATAACTTTAAAAGCATTAATGATACATTTGGACATTCCTATGGAGATGATGTGCTGAAGAATGTACACGCGTCTATTGCAAAAAATTTCAGAACTCAGGATATAGTTGGGCGCATAGGTGGAGACGAGTTTGTGGTGTTTCTTACCGGTGGAGTGGACGAAAGCAAAATTATACAAAAGGCGCAAGCGTTATGCAAGGCTATAAACAGAGAGTATACTCAAAAAAATCTAGCGATTGAAATTTCTTGTAGTGTAGGTGTTGCAATATCTCCGGAACATGGTAGAACGTTTGAGGAACTATATTATAAAGCGGATCTTGCAATGTATTCATGCAAGAAAAAAACTAAGAATGGATATGTAATATACACGGCCGACATCGAGTCTTAACTCTATGCCGGCCGTTGGTCTTGAAATTTATTTAGATTAATCTCTTTTAAAAATATCTCTTGTGTAAACCTTGTGTGATACATCGTCGAGTATTTCGTCGTATCTATTGGCGATAATGGCATCACACATAGATTTAAATTCCTGAATATCGTTTACAATCTTACTGCCGAAGAACGAAGTTGAATTTTCTAATGTTGGCTCGAAAATAACTACGGTTGCGCCCTTTGCTTTAATTCGTTTCATTACACCTTGTACAGAACTTTGCCTAAAATTATCACTGTTTGATTTCATTGTTAGGCGGAAAATCCCAACTACTGGAGGTGTTTTTTCACCGCTGTCAAATTGATTATGGTCACTATAACTGTAGTAGTCGGTCATATGTAATACTTGATCTGCAATGAAATTCTTTCTTGTTTTATTTGCTTCAACAATAGCGGTAACCATATTTTGTGGAACATCTTGATAGTTAGCTAAAAGTTGCTTTGTATCCTTTGGTAGGCAATAGCCGCCATAACCAAAACTTGGATTGTTGTAATGGTCGCCGATTCTTGGGTCTAGCGATATGCCGGATATGATATCTTTAGCGTTTAAATTTTTAGTCTGCGCATAAGAATCCAGCTCGTTTATAAAGCATACCCTCATTGCAAGGTATGTGTTTGCGAATAGCTTAACCGCCTCGGCCTCTGTGAAGTTCATAATAAGTGTATCAATATTATCTTTTAATGCACTATGACTTAATAGCTCTGCAAACTCGTTTGCCTTTTCGGTAAGAAACTCATCTGCAAGATCGGTTCCGACGATAATTCTTGATGGGTATAGATTATCATAAAGTGCTTTGCTTTCCCTTAAAAACTCTGGGCTGAATAAGATTTTATTACAGCCTGTTTTTTCACGAAGTTGCTCTGTAAATCCGACCGGTACGGTGGACTTAATTATCATAATGCTATTAGGACTTACTTCACATACTTGATTAACTACAGCCTCTACCGATGAGGTATCAAAATAGTTTTTATCTGGATCGTAGTTTGTAGGGGTGGAAACAATCACAAAATCGGCATCCTTAAAAGCGGCTGCACCATCGGTTGTAGCGGTAAGATTAAGCTGCTTTGTTGCTAGATATTCCTCTATTTCAGGGTCAGATATAGGTGATAATTTGTTGTTAATCTTTGCAACCTTTTCCTCAACTAGGTCGACTGCGTAAACCTCATGGTTTTGTGCAAGTAGTATTGCGTTTGAAAGGCCAACATACCCTGCACCGGCAACTGCAATCTTATATTTTTTTTGCATGACATACCTCTGTTTCTAGTTTATATATTAATTACTTACTTTTAAGGTAATAGCTTGAACAGCAACAGCTAAATTATAACATATGGGTAGTTGTTAGTCAATGTTTAATGTTTGCCTAGCGTAGGCTTATATAGATACACTTTTATGAGCTGGAAGGGTATTAGTGGCTTTTTAACGGCACTGTTACAGTAGCGTTTTTAAAACCTTGAAATACTCTTTAGCTATTATTGCATGGCCAATGTCGGATGGATGGACTGCATCTACTGCAAAGTCGGTATCGGATATGCCAAAGACTACATATTGCTGAATTATTCCATCCAATGCTATATATGCATCGGCATACTTCCTTGCTAGCTGACGCACCACCCCTATTTTGGGATCAAGGTCTTCTCGCCATTGTATGCGATCGGGCATTGTATTTAGCAGAAAAGGTTCTAGCAGTATTATTTTTGCATATGGAAGATCACGCTTAATCTGTGCAAGCAGTTTATCGTAGTTAAAATAAAACTGTTCGGTTGAGGTCGGTTCACCTTTCTCATATCTACGCCAAGTGTCGTTTATACCGATTAAAATCGAGATAATGTTAGGGTTGATATCAGTAAAGTCAGTATCGTAACGTTGTAATAAATCTGCCGTTGTGTTTCCGGAAATTCCTCTGTTAACAAACTCAAACTTATTATCGTACGACTGCTCTTTAACAAGTTGTGCTACCTTTGCAGCATATCCGACACCAAGACTGTGATACGTGTTCCTATCTCTATTGCAATCTGTAATGGAATCCCCTTGAAATAATAGTCTAATCATAATCCCTCTGATTTCTATAGCTTTAACAGCAGTATATCACTGGTTGCAAGCGATGTCAATCTATCAAAAATTATGTTTACTTTTATCGTTTTATGTGTTAAAATTAACTCAGTAAAATTCGGAGGAAAGGTGCTCAATTAAATGAAAAAGTTATTATCGGTAATAGTTATCATTTCAGTAGTTTTAACGGTGTTGGCAGGTTGCTCTAATACGGGGAACACAGCGGATAATGCTACATCATCACAGGCAACTGAATCTCAAGTATCACAGGCAGAAACTCCTGCAATATCGTCTGAGATTCCACTTGATACACTGGTAGTAGGTGTACAGAAAATGACGGGCGACTTTATTTATGGATTTGGTAACAATGCATATGATCTATCTATCAAGGTTTTAACCGGTGGTTATATGTCGACATACGAAATTGATGAACAGGGTGAAATAATTTTAAATAGTACTGTTGTTTCGAATGTTGATACTATAACTGATGATACCGGAAACAAAACCTATACATTTACATTACATGATGATATTTTTTGGAACAATGGACAACAGATAACTGCACGCGACTATGTTGCTTCGATAATGTGGTTTTCGTCTCCTCAGTGGGCAGAGGCCGGCGCATCATCCAGCGGTAACGATGCACTTATAGGATTTACTGAGTACAACGACGGCACAACCGACATGTTTGCCGGTGTTCAACTTTTAAGTGATCTCGAATTTTCTGTAACTATCGCTGCCGAGGAACTTCCTTTTTATTGGGAAACACTACATGCATCGGTGATGCCGATACACTTTGAAACATATCTTAAATCCTGTGAAATTAATTCAACCGATGAGGGGACAAAACTTGTTTTTTCGGAGGGGACGTTGCTTGACAACTGTAATAGAATTTCGGCCGAGGAGCGCTATGCACCTACAGTAACCTGCGGTCCTTATGACTTTGTATCTTTTGAAAACCAGATAGTTACATTAGAGCTTAATGAATATTTTAAGGGCGATTTGTATGGCAATAAACCAACACTTCAAAACATTATCCAAAAAACTATTCCGCTTGAGACCGATGCAGAATGGGTTATCAACGGCGAGGTGGATATAGTAGAAGGTGTTGTAGAATACGAGAAGATTGAGTCGGTTAAAGCGTCAGCAACTGCTAACTATCAAACATATCTTCGTTCCGGATATGGCTATCTTGCTATGCTTTGTGATGAGGGTGTAACGGCAGATGTTAACGTACGATGGGCACTTGCATCACTTATTGATAGGTCTGCGGTAGTAGATTATGTGTTGGGTGGTTATGGCAGCACAGTGGACTCGGAATATGGTATAGGTCAGTGGATGTACCAAGAAACTGCAGCTGAGCTACAGGAAGCGTTAATGCCTATATCTTTTAATATCGATACTGCAAATGACTATCTTGATAAAACACAGTGGATTTATGAGGCAGATGGCTCAACTGAGTTTGATCGTACAAAAGCAACTGCTGATGGTAGCTACCTTCGCCATAACGAGGACGGTGAACCACTTGTAATTAACCACTTAGGACAGGAAGGTAATGTGCTTACCGATATAATCGAGATACAGTATGCTGCAAATGCACCGCTTGCAGGATTGCAATTCAATCTGGATAAGGGCGAGTGGAGCGCTGTTCTTGAAAACTATTATGATGCAAACACGCTTCTTGGTGACGACCGAATTTATAGCACCTTTAACCTTGCTACAAACTTCTCAGCAGTTTTTGATAGGTACTATACATGGCATTCAGACAACCTTGCAACAGCCTTAAATAAAGGTAGGTTAAGTGACGAAAAACTTGATGAGCTAATTATTGAGATGCGTTCAACCGATCCTACAGATACTGATGCGTATCTAGAGGCATGGTTTGACTATCAGATAAGATTTAATGAGCTAATGCCACAGGTGCCATTATACTCTAATGAATTATATGACATTTCACATGCATATGTTGATAATCTAAATACTACTGCCTACGCAAGTTATGAAAATTTAATCTGCCAGATTACAAAAACCGAAAAGTAATAAATAAAAAGGTGGGACAGTGCTTCGGTATATCATTAAACGCATACTAATATTAATACCGGTTGTGTTTTTTGTATCGGTAATAATATTTGCAGTTGTTAAAATTATGCCCGGCGACCCTGTAAGTTTCATGCTCCCACCCGACATATCTCCGGAGCAGTATGAAGCCTCATACGATGCAATGTATAAAAAGTTAGGCCTTGATAAAAATGTGGTCACACAGTACTTTGTATGGATTTCCGGGGTTTTCAAAGGGGATTTCGGCTATTCAAACAGCTATAATAGACCGGTATCCCTTGTAATAGGGGACCCGCTAAAAAATACACTTATTTTAAATCTTGGTGTTAACTTTTTATATCTTTTGATAGCAATACCGGTGGGCATAAAGTGTGCAACAAAACGAATGTCACTCTTTGATAATGGGTGGCAGTTGTTTTCGTTAATTACATACTCTACACCGTCTTTTTTTCTTGCTATATTTTTAATATATATATTTGCGGTAAATTTAGGCTGGCTACCTATGGGTGGGATGCCCAATTCATCAATAATCAGTGGGTGGGATTTGGTATTAGAGTGGATAAGAACACTTGCTCTTCCAACTGTCACCTTAACAATAATTAGCCTTGCCGGTGCGGTAAGGTATGTGCGCAATGCAATGATAGATGCACTTAGCCAAGATTATATAAGGACGGCACGCGCAAAAGGTTTGTCCGAAAAGATTGTAATATACTCTCATGCTTTTAGGAATGCACTTATACCGGTGTCCTATATAATTGTTGGGACGCTATTTTCACTCTTTGCAGGATCTGCAATTATAGAAAGCGTATTCGGCTATGACGGTATCGGTACGCTTATTATTTCGGCTGTATTTAACCGTGACAATCAACTAATTGCTACGATTAACCTGTTTTATGCTGTAATAAGCCTCGTATCAGTTCTTGTTGCAGACGTTATCTATGCGGCAGTAGACCCACGAATAAAGCTAAGTTGATAGGATAATTAGGTATGCCACACCAGAATAAAAACAATAATAGTCCTAAATGGTTGTTAACCTCAACTGGTGGTATGCTTAAGAGGTTTATTAAGGGTGCTGGGCATAATGATGAGCTTAATACAATTGATCTAGTAAAGACACCATTTCAAACTATACTGCATAGGTTACTTAGAAATTGTTTTGCAATTTTAGGTGCAGTGGGGTTTGTTGCTATATTTATTGTTTGTTTTGTAGGCTCAGCAATGATACCTATAAACGAAACCTATACCGAGTTAACCCATGCAAACCTTCGACCAAGCATTAACTATCTAGGCTACCCCGAAGAGCTTTCTGGTAAAAGTATTGCAAAGATATCTTCCGGCATTTCTTTTAGTGCGGCGAGTACCGATGATGGGGGCTGTTATATCTGGGGAACAGAACCCAACAAAGAGCAGGAGAATGTTTCAACCTATATATTTGATGTTCCGAGTGAGGTTGAAAATGGGCATATTGTAGATATTGCCTGCGGTGGCAATCATGTGTTTGCCGTTGATGCAGACGATAACTACTATGCATGGGGATACAATGGAAATGGTCAGATAGATATTCCGGACAACATCGCTAACGTCTTTAAAGATTCGGATGTTAGTATAGTGCAGATGGATGCGACATCACAGTGGACTGCATTACTAGGCAGCGATGGAAAAATTTACATATGGGGTAGTACACAGGCAAAGAATACACTACTGGTTTCATCAAGGATTAATGGTCGTATAAAGCAGTTTGCTGCCGGTGATAACAACATTGCACTGCTGCTTGATGATGGCACTGTGGAGGTGGTAGGGGACAGGGGCACCGAGTTTGCCACACAATTACCTGCAGAGCTAACCGATGGTAGTGTAAATATTATTGATATAACCGCAACAAACAGAAATGTAGTTGCACTTGACGAAAACGGAACGGTATATAGCTGGGGCAGTATACAGGATACGCTTACAGAACTCCCATCGTTGCAGGACATTACTGCTATTGATGCCGGCTATAGTAACTTTATTGCACTTTCTGAGAGTGGAGAGGTAACTGTGTGGGGGGACGATACCTTTGGTCAGTTGACATCACCTACGAATATGGTGGATGTTGAGGAAATCTATGCCGATTATTTTCAGTTTTATGCGCTGGAGCATAGTGGAAGTTTATCAGCCTGGGGAAACAAAGGATACCTGTTTGGAACCGACCAATTTGGGCGGGATATATTCACAAGAATTATACATGGTGGTAGAATATCGTTAACTGTTGGTGCGGTGGCGGTTATAATATCTACTATTATAGCTTTGTTTGTGGGGTTAATCTCCGGCTATTTTGGAGGATGGATAGACCATCTTTTAATGAGAATTACAGATGTGTTTTCTGCAATACCTTTTTTTCCTATAGCTATAACACTATCCTATGTTATAGGTCATAGCTTTACACAGGAACAAAAGATATATCTAATAATGGTGATCTTGGGTTTACTAAGTTGGATGTCACTTGCACGATTAATTAGGGCACAGCTATTGTTGGAGCGAGAGAAGGATTTTGTGCTTGCTGCAAAGGCTTTAGGTATTAGAAACCACAAGATAATGTGGCGACATATCCTGCCGAATATTTTCAATATTATTATTGTTAACATAACACTTGGATATGCCTCGTCACTACTTTCGGAGGCGTCACTTTCCTTTATTGGGTTTGGTGTTGCTGAACCCACGCCTTCCTGGGGTAATATGTTGACATCGGCACAGGACATTGCAGTAATAGAGTTTTATTGGTGGCGTTGGCTTATACCGGCTTTGTTTGTAATATTCGCTGCGTTATGTGTTAATATGTTAGGGGATGCCCTGCGTGAGGCAATGGACCCACGTAGCGCCGACTGATAGGAGATGGGATGAGTATACTTGAGATAAAGGACTTACATACCTATTTTGAAACGAAAAAAGGTTATATTAAGGCGGTGAACGGCGTATCACTTGCGATACATGAGGGGGAAACCTTAGGCATTATCGGAGAGTCAGGATCGGGTAAAAGTCAAACAGCCATGAGTGTCTTAAAGCTGTTTGAAAAAAATCAAAAGATACATGGTGGGGAGATTGTTTTTGAGGGGGAAGTAATATCAAACCTTAACAACGCACAGCTGCGAGGCATTAGGGGAAATAAAATATCAATGATATTTCAGGAACCGATGACTAGCCTTAATCCGGTGTTTACAATTGAACGTCAGATAACCGAAACACTGATGCTACATCAGGGGCTGGGAAAAAAGCAGGCAAGAGAATCGGCGATAGACATGCTAAATGCAGTTAATATTCCAGACTCACAGAGTATGATAAGACGGTATCCACACGAGCTTTCCGGCGGTATGAGGCAAAGAGTTATGATAGCAATAGCCCTTGCCTGTAAGCCTAAACTACTAATTGCAGACGAGCCAACCACGGCTCTTGATGTAACCATACAGGCGCAGATACTTAGATTAATAAACGAATTAAAGCACCAAAGTGGAACAGCCGTTATGTTTATCACGCATGACCTTGGGGTAATTAGGCAGGTTGCAAATAATGTATGTGTTATGTACTGTGGGCAGGTAGTGGAGCTTGCTCCGGTAGAATATATCTTTAAAGATAATTCAGAGTTTTCACATCCCTATACTTCAGCACTACTTAAAAGTATGCCCTCAAACAACTATCTTGAAGAAGGTCGATTAGAGGTTATTCCGGGCAATGTGCCACATCCGAATGATCTTCCTAAAGGGTGTAAGTTTGCACCACGCTGTAGACATATGAAAGAAAAATGCAACTACGAAGAGCCAGCACTAACAAGGGTTAGCGAGCAACAGCAGGTGCGATGCTTTTTTCCGGATAATACGAGGTGAATGATGGGTGGAAAAAATGTACTTGTTAGCCTAAATAATATAAGAATGTATTTTAAACTTAAAAATAGCCTTTGGTTTTTAGGTGGGCGTAAACAGGTAAAAGCAGTGGACGATGTTAGCCTAGATATATTTGAGAACGAGACACTTGGGCTTGTAGGTGAGTCCGGATGTGGTAAATCTACACTTGGAAAGGTTATCCTTCAGCTCTACACACAAACATCCGGAGGGGTGTTTTACAATGGTAGAAATCTTTCTGAGCTACCAAAGGAGGAGATGCGTCGTTTACGGCGCGAACTGCAGATTGTATTTCAGGATCCATACTCATCATTAAATCCAAGGTTGACAGTTTGGCAACTTATGTCCGAGCCACTTATAGCGCATGGGATCTATAAAAAAGGTGACTTGGCCTTGGAGGAATATGTGCTAAAGGTTATGGAAAGCTGTGGTTTACAAAGGCACATGCTACACCGTTATCCACACCAATTTTCCGGAGGACAGCGCCAACGTTTGGTTATTGCACGTGCACTTGCACTTAATCCTAAATTTGTTGTATGTGATGAATCGGTATCTACCCTGGATGTTTCGATACAATCTCAGATAATTAATTTATTACTCGATTTAAAGGAACAAAACAACCTTACCTACCTTTTTATCTCACATGATTTATCGGTTATTAGATTTATTTCTGACCGTGTTGCAGTGATGTACCTTGGTAGCATTGTGGAGCTATGCGATACCGAGATGTTGTTTACCAGCCCATCACACCCATATACAAAGGCACTTTTGTCATCTATTCCGAAGATTGATGATGTTGGGCTACAGGATGCTGAACTTTTACAAGGCGAAGTCCCAAGTCCGATTGACCCACCACAAGGGTGTAAGTTTCATCCACGCTGTAGTAATGCAACACAAAGGTGTAGTAATGAAGTTCCGTTGTTGCAGGAAATAGAAGTCGGACACGTGGTGGCCTGCCACCACCTGAGATGATAAGGGGGAATAGTTGTCACTTTTTAAGGGGCTAAAGCCGGGGATACTCAAAGATAAAAGCAAGGAAGAGCTTGATAAGCATTACGATAAAATAGAACTTGAAAAGGGTGATCTGCCTGCAATGTTGATTGCAGCGCTTATTACTTTTTTGCCGGTTACTATTATTGTTGCTTTGATATATATTGCAATAGCATATCTATTTATAAGATAGAGAAAGGTGAATAATGAAATTTTCACAGATAAAATATAAAAGGCCGGACTTTGGTGATGTGTATAATCAACTTGACAAAATGATAGACGAGTTTGCAGCTGCAAAGGATGTAGATGCAAAATTTATGATTTATGATAAGATTTGCAGCACACATGATGATTTTGACACGCAGTTTGTACTTGCTCGTGTACGGCATTACCTAAATACCAACGATGAATTTTATAAAGCCGAGAATGAAATTTTTTTTAAAGAATATCCTGTTGTGAGTAGCAAGTTTAAAAGGCTAAGAAATCAGATATCAAAAATAAAAAATAAAAAAGATTTTTACCGGTTAGCAGGCTACACGACAGAGCTTAATAATAAATTATACGACAAATCATTTTCTGAGAATATTTTAGAAGAAAAAAAAGAAGAAAATAGGTTAACACAAGAATATGTAAACTTAATATCTAAATTAACGGTAGAGTTTGAAGGCGAAACAATGCCGCTTAGTATGCTTGCATCATATAAAGAGCACCCAGACCGGGAGATTCGTAAAAGGGCGTTCATAGCTGAGGGTAATTGTTATAAAAGTGTCAAGAGCAGTCTTGACGATATTTTTGATAAACTTGTAAAAAACAGGACACAGCAGGCGAAAAAATTAGGGGCTGAGAGTTTCTTGGAGATAGGCTATGCACGAATGACTCGCAACTGCTACAATCACGAAGATGTAAGCATTTTCAAACAGCAGGTTATAGATCATGTTGTGCCGATAGCATCGACTATAACTCAGAATAGGTGTAGGCGCTTAGAGTTAGATAGACTTTCGATATATGATCAGCAACTGTCCTTTAAGGATGGCTCTGCGAAACCACGGATAGAAGGTGCTGAATTAATAGCGGCTGCAAAGAAGATGTACAACGAGATGTCACCGAAAATCGGCACGTTTATTAACATGATGATTGAAAACGAGTTGTTTGATGTCTACTCAAAGATTGGTAAGACCCCCGGCGGATTTTGTTCATATTTGCCTAGCTATAAATACCCGTTCATATTTGCTAACTTTAATTCAACATCATCCGATGTAAATGTTTTTACTCATGAGGCTGGGCATGCGTTTGCAAGGTATATCAATGCATCCAATCCTCAGGAACGCTATACAAACACTACAATGGATATTTCCGAGACACATTCGATGGCGATGGAGTTTTTAACGACACCTTGGTACCACCTTTTCTTTAAGCAGGATACCGATAAATACAAACTATCACATGCTGAAGATGCCATTTTATTTATACCGTATAGCTGTCAAGTAGACGAGTTTCAAGAGCAGATATATCTAAACCCAAACCTAACGCCAAAGCAAAGGGATGAAAAGTGGCTGGAGATTGAGCGGATCTATCGTCCGGATTTTTATACAGATAACATACCGTTTTACAGTGATGGTGCAGGTTGGCAACGCCAGGCTCACATCTATAAAACCCCCTTTTATTATATAGATTATGGCTTGGCCCAGGTAATGGCACTTCAGTTTTTTGCATTGTCTTTAAATGATTATGATGCTGCACTTAAACTTTATATGGATTTTGTAGGCTATGGCAACACAAAGACCTTTATAGATGTAGTTAACACTACAGGTTTAGTGTCTCCACTAAAGTCAGAATCGATCAAACCCATCGTTGAATCCTTACATGGTTGGATTAAAGAAAACAGCCTGTAGGTTTTACACCGTCTATATGTTTGTGTTATAATAAAAACAACAAACGCTTGTATTTTAAGATAAGTGCTGATGAGAGAAATATTTAAAAAAATAATAGAAAAAGAGCTATGTTTCACGCAGCTTGCTTCTAAGCAGTTTTCCGAGAAAGATGGGGTCACAAGGGAGAATGTTAAGGAGGTTTTAGGTGCGCGTAGCATTGAAATCCGTGCTGTTATTTCTGAAACAAATGCGCTGATCGATGAGTACATTACACCACTAATAAAAAACATAGAGTCCATAAGTATGGAGCAGGCTCTTGAGTTACAGGAATTTGCCGAACAACTCTCCGGCTATAAAGAAAATATAGATACTGGGTTATGCTACGACATTAGAGATGCACTTGCAAAATATGCAAGGAACAACAATAACGACGAGATGTATATTAAAAATATGTTTTTTAAGGGCATCGCACTTTTTTATCTTGAGTCAAATCTATTTAAAAAAGAAATGTCGGAATGTTATGATAATGTAATAGCCTATAGTGACAGGTATGAACAGTTTGATAGTAGCACACGCAATATTATTGCAAGAGCATATGGGAATTCGTATATAAGTGTTGCCGATCTGGATATTAATGAAATTTACCGAAGATATGACAGGGCCTTAGACTTTTGGGATAATAAAGCAAGTAAAATAGACCCACAGGCTAACTGGAAGGCGTTTCATCAAAACCTGAATGAGAACCTGTGCTCAACAACTATAACTGCACTGCGTTCAGACAGAATGATATATGTAAGTCATGACAAACTAAAGCGGTTGTTAAAGTCGGCTGAACTATTGTACGATGCACGTTCAGTGGATGAGCATCAACACTCACACGATTATACCACTGCTCAGGTAAAATATTATTATTATTATAGTGCTGCCAACTATTATAACGGGACAACCGGTTCAAAAGAGCTTTTGAAGATGCTTTACGATATCTACAAGCAGGCAGAAGATGAGTACACCTACGATGATCTATTTAAGAAACTTCATGTTGCAGGGCTGTACCTATTTTATCTTCATCATACTAATGATAAGGAACTTTCTAAAGCCGATAAATTAAAGATTACTAATGAGATAGAAAAAGATGTTTTTAACTACGTTATGAACATTCCCGATAGCATGTCTAGACAGTATGTTACCACCATGCTAACGAATTTTGCGATAGGTAGTCACAAGATATTTGATGACACAGCATATCTAAAGTTGTTGCTGTCACTTACAGTTTTTAGGCATGCACCAACATATGTTCATTCGGTTATGGTATCTAAAATATCTTATATTATTACCGAGTATATATTAAGGTTTTATCCTGAGAAATTTGTGGGATTACCAGGATACACTACCGTAGAAGATGTAAAGAACAAGTCGGCGGAGATTTTACTGTTTGTATGGTATGCAGGTTTAATTCACGACATAGGCAAGATTGTATATTCTCATATGGTTTCTTTCTATGTCAGAAAGTTAAACGACAAAGAATTTGAGATGATAAAACAACACGCTGCAAAGGCTACAGCATTTATAAAATCAGCTCCTAATCTGGATCTTGATAGCATAATTTTTGAAACTTTGGAAGAGGCTACAACAATAATGTTTGATAGTAATCCACAGCTGTTTTCATGTTTTTCCGATATTGCGCTGGGGCACCATAAAAGTTTCGATGGCAGTTTTGGCTACCCTAAGGAATTTGATAATCTTGCATCACCGGTTAAAGCAATTATCGATATTGTTACTATTGCCGACTCGATAGATGCTGCAACCGATAATGTTGGGCGTAGCTATGCAAACGAAAAAACACTTTATGATATGGAGCAGGATTTAATGTCACAGATCGGTGATCGTTACTGTCCGTTTATTACAAGTATGATTTTCGAAAAAAAGCCGTTGTTTAACGCTGTTAATAATGCACTTAGCAAGTTTAGATACGATATCTATTACTCCTGCTTTTCTATAAGTGATTTTTCGAAAACGATGATGCCGCCTAAAGCAGATCAATTTAATGATTTTTAAGCGAACATATCCATATTTAAATAAATCAAAAGTCATTCAGAACCTAAATTTTCGAACACACATATATAAATTATTTTGTGGTAAAATAAATGTTATAAGGTTTGTTTTTTGTTTAATATCAGCTTATTCAGATTTTCGATTATAGATGTTTAATTGGGAGGGATTTTGTGGCTCAGGTACTAAAAACATCACAGAGAAATAAGATTATCCAAGCGGCGAAAGATAATTTTTTAGCAAAAGGCATAAAAGATACTTCGTTACGTGCCATTGCCAAAGACTCTGGTATGACAGTAGGTAATCTATATCGATATTTTCCTTCAAAAAAGGATATAGTCGATGCTGTTGTCAACCCAGCATTAGAGATGCTTGGCTCTATTGCAAAGATAATGGGTGACGAGAGGGATATTGTGCTGGAAAACTTAAATGCAATAGTAAAGGATGAACAGCTATTAAAAGAGACTATGATTTTAGTAGCAGACAGTATGGTTGAGACCCAGCAACATTACCGCACAGAGCTTTTAATACTTATAAACGATGAGGAGGTTAATCGTAGATATAGCGATTGGCTGATAGAGCTTATGAACAGAATATTACATGAATCTGATCTACACACTCTAAAAAACGAATTTCAATACGAAATGCTATCAAATATGGTTGCAAAATCGGTTTTTTACGGCCTACATGAGGGGATAAGGCTAATGTGTACAACCGATGCTCCTATAGAAGAATATAGGCTGATACTTCGGGGTTATATGCTAAACTCTTTTTCTAAGATTGTTAGAATTTAAACTAGATCGACTTATATTAATGTTATATAAGCATAGGCTGAAAGGGGAGCGATGAAAAAATTATTAGGCGGTTTATTGTTATTGTTTTCGATGATTATTTACATTTTGCCAGTACATGCGGATGTTATCTGGGAGCCGGAGGATAATTTTTTAAGTGAGCACCTAGAAGAGAGTGTGTATGTCGATAGAGAATATATTGCAGCAGGTGCGGACGGTGTGACTAAAATATATAAGTCACCACAGAATGGGGCGGTAGTTTCAACGGTCGAAAACGGTGGTGCAATTTATATAGGTTATACATGGAACGAGTGGCTTTATAGTTATGACGGATGGATTCATAGCGATGATGTCTCTCTACCATACGATAGTACCCAGTTTCATCAGGATAACGCATTAACAGAATATGACGGTGGCGAAATATCAATACCGAAAGCACAACTATATACCTACCCAAATAGTGGTGTGAGCTATGAACTGATTGAGGTTGAAGATTATCTGCTAATCGGAGCGGCGTTCTCAAGTGCATATACTGATGAGGATGGTCTGCAATGGGGGTACATAAATTACTATATGCAACATGAGGGTTGGGTTTGTATAGATGACCCAACAAACAGCAATCTAAACAGTGGCATAGTACCGTTAGAGCAAAGCGTATCTCAAAAAAGAGGTAGTGATGCAGTCGTAGAAAAGGCATCCAATATTATACTACCTGTTGCGACAATCCTTGTCGTAGCAGTTGTCATAATCACGTTGCTTTTACTGCTAAAAAAGAAATCGGTAAAATAATATGGCGGTACTGAGTTTTTCACATTTTATGGTTGATCTTGCCTGTGCATATCTTGTTGCAGGTATGTATCAAAGTGACCTTGCCGTTGCGCTAGTAGTGTATAATTTTTGTGCCTTTGCCCTTCAAATGCCACTTGGCATAATAGTTGAAAATCACTTTTCATCATACAAAACTGCATCGTTAGGTATAGGGCTTGTAGTAGTTGCGTGGTTCTTTAGTAACTATACATTTGTAGCGTTAATAATTGCCGGGGTAGGCAATGCACTGTTTCACCTTGGTGGTGGGCTATCTGTAATGAATAAAAGTGGGAAAGCATCACCTCTTGGCATATTTATTGCACCGGGAGCACTGGGATTATATCTCGGTGCTTTTTTGCCGCTAAGCTGGTGGATCCCGATAATATTAATATTGTGCACACTGTCGATAGTTTTGTGGCTTAATAAAGATAGTAAATCCACAATTACTCCAAACATTATTAAGTTTGATGGGAAGTATTTAGCGGTTGTTTCGTTATTTATGGTTGTGGTTCTTCGAGGTTTTTTAGGTGTGATTTCTACATTTGAGTGGAAGCCACAGCTATCATTAGCCTTTGTAGCAGCGGTAGTATTAGGCAAGGCTATAGGTGGAATACTATCAGATCGTTTTGGTGCAGGAAAGGTAGGGTTTGCAAGCCTTATAGTATCTGCTGTCTGTTTTTTGTTTCCTCAGAATCCGATTACTGGACTTGTTGGAGTTTTCGCTTTTCAGGCAACTATGCCTATAACGCTTTGGGCGATTACAAAAATAGTATCTAAGGGTTTTGGTTTTGGCCTTTTAACCTTTGCATTGTTTTTGGGTAGTATTCCAACCTTTTTAGGGGTAAGTCTTACGCTACCGCTACCCCTTTTATCTATTATATCACTTATGCTTTTGTATATTGGACTTAAAAAAGGAGTATTACAATGATATTTGTCTCTTTGATAGTTTCATTAACACTTACATTAGTCATAGAACTGCCGATTGCCCGCATTCAAAGAATTCCTTTGAAGCGGGCAATCGCAGTAAATGTTTTAACAAATCCTTTAGCAGTGATACTATATCACTGGGCTAAATATTTCAGCTTTAACATAATAATTATTATACTGTTTATTGAGCTATTGGTTGTAATAACCGAAGGGTACTTTTACAGGGGGTATCATCCACACCCATGGGTGTTTTCGATAGCTGTGAATACAATATCCTTTGGAATAGGCTTGTTGCTATAAATTAATACTCCATTACAGGGATACAAAGCATGCTTGCAAGCGCCTTAAGCTCGTTAGCAATATCGCCGTATGCAACTACGAAATGTGGCTCCCATCCATCTTTAACACTGTTTGTAACAACATCCTTTGATGGATTGTCGGTCTTTACAACGATTGACGTGCCCTCAAACTGCTTCTCTTTTTCTAAAATACTGCCGGTTGAGATAAAGAACCTAAACTCGCCCTTTGCATCTTTGCCGATTCTAAATATAGTTGCCTTATCAGCCGACTTACAGCCAAAGTCCATAACCGGGCCAATTCTCCTGTTA
Source organism: uncultured Oscillospiraceae bacterium (assembly GCA_964370765.1). GTDB lineage: Bacteria > Bacillota > Clostridia > Oscillospirales > Ruminococcaceae > CAYJBH01. The sequence goes on along the minus strand of CAYJKW010000008.1, from coordinate 26,168 downwards.
GGATGCACCCCGATATTAGCCTTAGATTCTCTTGCAAGGGAACAACTTGCCATACCACAGTGCCAGAATGTCACGCTGTTTTCCTTCTCGTCAAGCGACACAGGATCGCCAAAGAATGATGGGCTTTCGGTAAATTTGGACGCAATATACATTGATATTGAACCGAATGTATCAGATTCACAGCTGGAAGATATACCAAGATCATTAAGTAACGATAGAACCGAACATACCGGTGTTCCATATGATACAAAGAAATCTGGCCAACATCTGGATGCCACACAGGATATATTGTTAGATGTTACATAATCTTTATATGCCTTAAATAGACGTGCAAAATCTTTCATATTTTTATCATCAATTTCGCTATAGCCACAGCATTTGGATTCAAAGATTCCCATATATTCTTTGCATTCATCATCACTATATGACTTTGCCATATCGATAAGCTCTCTTGCCTCTATAGATTCAAGCGTGGCTCCGAATGTTTTGGATATTTCTACATCAAGTGCGCGACCAAACCCGAATCCCTGGGGGGTCATTCCGATAGCAGCTATCTTTACAGATGTTAGGTCATGCTTAACCTTAGCAGCTTTAATGGTTGCATCTATAGTAGATTTCACCTCATCCTCGTCCGGACTACCAAATACATATTCAAAGTTACAATCTCTAAAATGCATCAAGGCATTTGCTGCAGAGTAAGCACCGGTAAGGGAGTTAAGCCTTAAACGGCCACCATCAATTATTGGCTCCCTAAGTGTCCACAATAACACCGGACAGTCAAATTTCTTTAATACCTCTGTAATATAGGCCGCGTTTGCAAATGTAATATTCTGTACGATGGCTAGCTTAGGATTAATTGTATCTAAAAAGTCATTTAGCTTATCGATTGAAAGCAACATCTCGCTTGGGAAAACACAGTCATCGGTAAAAGACTTAATGGTTGATATTGATTTTTCAAACTCTACCTGTGCACTTTCAAGATGGAATGTAGGTACCCCGATTGGGATATATGCTACCTGAAATTTACTCATGATTTTAATTCCTTTCGTTATGGTCTGTTGCCGTGAATACGGCTAAAAAAACAATGTTACACCCGCTACTAAAAGCAGTATATAGGTCAGCTTCATAAATAGCTCTTGGCTCATTTTATGATATAGCTTTGTGCCGATAATCATTCCGGTGAACAAAAAGGGGACTCCAACTAAAAACCACTTAAATAGTTCCGGATCCCAAACATCACCCTGTATTAATTCCTGTGCCAAAACAACAGAGTTTGTGAATATCCATACTGTAGATATGGTTGCGCGAAAATTAACCTTCTGTGTTACTTTTTTTGAAAGGTAACCAATCAATAACGGGCCACCGGAGACGAAAATCCCATGCACCAAACCAGACGATGCAAGTAAAAGTCCGGATTTTATCATACTATCAGGTTTATCGGTAGTAGGATTTTTTTTGTTAAAAAACAATCCCTTGATAGCAAGAAAGATAACAAATATACCAAGCATTACCTCTAATGGGTATGTATCGGTAAAAAAACTTTTAACAAAAAAACCGGTAAATAGGCCTAAACTCATTACAGCTATTATCTTTAACAGCTCCTTGCGGTTTACGGCTTTACGATTTCCTAAAAACACATAAATTCCGGAAAGTAGGGTAAGAAAGTTTAGAAGAGGTTTTGCAGTGTCGTATCCAACTAGCATCAAGCCAAAAGGCATTGCGAGGATAGTCCCCGCAAAGCCTGTTATGCCTTGAAATATATTTGATGCTGTGATAACGAACATGAAAATAATATGTTCAGTCATTTAATGATATTCCTTTATGCTAATTTTTTGCCGGTTTTTACAGAAGTTATACTCCATATTTTTTTGTAACCTCGGCAAAAAGATCGGCATACTTTGATTCTTTTCTATAAAACGCAGGGGGACAGCCAATCGGTGCGGCTATATTATGCTCACCCTTTGTATACTCTTTGCCTGTGAACATATGTATCCAGTTATCGTCAGGTAGATATACTGTCCAATCGGTACAACCGGCTTTATGAACCGGCGCTACAAGAACTTCACTTCCGAACATGTACTGATATTGCTTGTTGTAACAACATTCATCGTTAGGGTAGTGCACAAACAATGGTCGCTGAACTGCATATCCTAACTGTGAGTTTTCTTTACCGATAGCCTTTGTATAGGGGCTGATCATGGTGAAAACATCAACAAGCTTTCCAAGCCTTACCATGCAATCGTCATCATTGTAGTATTGGAAGCAACTGTCAGGGCGATTACCCTCATGCGTTCTCATTGCAGATGTAAACACTGCCATCTCGGCCCAGCGTAAAAAAGTTTCTTTTGTTCTAACGTTATCATAAAGTGAAGTGAATCCACCTATGTCACTGTGCGAGAAACCGTTACCGGTCATACCTGCAGAAAGTGCTCCCGGGATTGTAGATGCCAATCCGTCGTGCATTGTCATATCAACAGATTGATCACCGGCCCAAAGTAGTGGGCAGTATTTTTGAGAGCCGATACCACCGGCACGCATGAAGTAGATAAGCTTGCCCCACCCATTTGTATCACTGACAGCATCGTAGTTACACTGTGCCCAACGAACAGGCCAGTTGTTATGCTCAATAAGTGGTGATTCACCATTAAACAGTTTAATGTCATCGGTAGGTAGATATTCGCCAAAGTCGGCCATCCAACCATCTATTCCTATGTTTATGGTATGCTTAATGATAACTTCGTCCTTAAACCATTTATAGGCGTCGGGGTTAGTCAGGTCAACAACACCACAGTAGAACTCGCCAAAGTCAACAAGATAGTCTGAGCCATCATTTTTTGTTGCAAAATACCCTTTTTCATAGCATTCTTTATAAAGCTCGCCATCTTCTACAAGGTATGGGTTTACATATCCCAGATACTTAATGTTTCTTGAATGAAGATCCTCTATAACTTTGGGAAGATCTGGATACATTTCATTATGGTATTTCCAATCCCACTGTAAACGCTTTCCAAAAGATGTTACACGCTTACCGCACCAGTCTTGGCACCAAGTTCCGGCGATTTTTATGCCGGCATTCATGGATTTATCGATTAATTCCATTACACGCTCGGTTCCACCTTGTAGGCCTACAACGATACCATCGTATACCCATGCTGGCATTTCAGGCTGGCGACCAAACAACGCAGTTACCTTTTCGTACATGTTTAGGTAGTCTGTAGCAGCCTCTACTCGGATGGATTCCGGTACCTCCCATACCTCTACCTCGGTAAAATCATCATTCTTAAAGTTAAATACAGAATATGCTGTCGAGTTTAGATGTAAAAAGTACATATTGGAGGATATGAAGGTAGGCTGTGGATAGTTTGAATGATAATAATCGCCACCGGCCATGCCATCTACATCAGATTTCCATGTTATATACGTGCTTTTGTCACGCCCAACGCCGGGCTCTGATGTGAATATCGGGAAGTTTCTACCTTTTAGATTAAGGTAGGACATCTGCTCGCCAAGGCCAAACATCTTTTCTTCCTTGCAAGAGGCAGTCCTAAACCATAAACGGTTTACCTTTTCGCAAACCTTTTTAAGGTTGATGGTAGCAACATCACCCTCAATAACTATATTGGCCTTAATTGTATCATCAAAATTAACGGTGCAGCCTTTTTCAGTTTCGTTAATCTCCTTTATTCCAAGGGGGAATCTTGCAGTAACATAGTCCTCAATCTTAAAGTTACCACGGTACATTAAGATATCTTCCTGACCATGACCAGCATAAATAAAAGGGTTATCTTCGGTATGCTCAAAGATAAGAACATTATTATTATAAAGTGAAAAGCCGTTGTTATCAATAGTTAACTTCATAATATTACTCCAATACTATATCATTAATCCACGTATAAGCTTTACAAGGTCATCGTATCCGCCAAGGAATGTTGAGATGGTGTTTTTAAAGCCACCGTAGTTCACAAAGTCCTCAGGTTTTAAAGCATTAACATCAAAGGATTTTTTAAATTCATCGAAACGGTTTAACTCGTCCATCCATTCCTTTGCAACAGGTTTATCAATACTGTTTACAACGGGCATATTGCAGCTATCATTCAATACCTTGTGCCATGTATAGTTGATTGTCTGGCAAAGATCTCCGCCTACAATTTCTGACCAGTGGTAAACATTTCTGTTTGCTGCACTTAAAAGACGTGTTGTAAAGCCTTTTTCATTATATATACGATAGGCCTCTTTAAATACTGCAACACCTGCCCACTCAGCCGCCTCCGGCTTAATTGCAAGATTATTTGCAGCACAGCTTGCCTTTAACCAGTCATCGGTACGACCTATCATCAGGGTACAAACCGGTGCCATCTTACTACAATCCAGTCCTTCAGCTTTGCGGCGTTCAAGTCCACGTTCTACAGCCTGTGCTACAGCGACTGCTTGTGCTACGGTGAAGGATACCGTTGCATTGATGCTACAGCCCCTATATGTAACTTCCTCCATCGCTTCGATACCTGCCTTTGAAGCTGGCATTTTTACCTGCATATTTTTGCCAAGTGAATGGATCTTCATGGCCTGTTCAACCATCTTATCTTTACTACGATAGTATTTTGCATTTACCTGTACAGAAAGGTAGCCCTTTTTTGCATTATGCTTCTCGTAAACCGGTAATAACTTTTTGCTACGTTCCTCACCAACCTTGTACAGTAGCATCCATGTTATTTCATCTTCGGTGGCATCAGGATTTTCTTTGATTAAACTTAAAATGGTTGGTTTCCAATATTCTAGCTCATTTTTAATAACAGCGCCAACTATTATAGGATTGCTTGTTGCACCGGTTATGCCTCTTTCAAGGCCGTAATTAAGTTCCTCCTCGCCACAGGAGTCGATCCATATGTCTGTATCGGGGAATTTTACAGTTGTCTCGTGTAGTACACCTTTAAACTCGCTCATGATAAATTACTCCTTAAACTACTTATTTAGCCGTACCGTCCCATGCCTCACGAAATACACCAAGTCCATAGGTCGTAAATGGATGCTCAAAAGATTCTTGATAAACCTGTAGACCACAGGTAACTATGTCAGCACCAGCTGTAGCAAACTCGCCAAGTTGCTTACCGTTTCTAACGGCTGCAACAATTATCTCGGTCTCGTAGCCGTAGTTATTGTATAGGTCAATAATATCGAATATGTAATCTCCGGAATCACCGCTATTTTCTTTCCAACCAACAAAAGGTGACACAAATTTTGCCCCAATTTTTGCAACCGGTATCGCCTGTGATGTACTGAATACTAATGTAACATTTGTGCGGATACCCATCTTCTCAAGTTTTTTTGCAGCTATCAGGCCCTGCTCGCAGCAAGGAATTTTGATTACATAGTTCTTGCTGTAGGAGGAAACTTCCTTAGCAGCCTCAACCATATCTTCCCATTTTTCAAGATGTGGATTAATCTCAAAAGAGATAGGGAAATCTTTGCCCTCAAGGTCTGCCTCTTTAAGCCACTGTGCTATGTCCTTTACGCACTGCATAAAAGGTTTGCCGCTTAGCTTAATGTGCTTTGGGTTAGTAGTTACACCGTCGATACAGTAGTTTTCGTAAGCGTATTTTATCTCGTCAAGTTTAGCACTATCTAAAAAGTATTTCATTGTTTCATCTCCTTTAAAAGTTTGTTAAAAAAGTGTTTCTTCCAATGCTGCAAGTTCTTTAGATGCGTTTTTAAGGAAATCCTTACGCCAATCTTCAAGGTTGTCGGTAAAGTTGGTGTTTAAGAATTTATCTATCATTGCTATACCAAGTTCAGGTGCAATCATCCAACCACCCATTGTTATTATGTTTGCGTTATTGATTGCGCGGCATTTCTCAGCAGTGTAAACACTTTCGCATGCAACCGCATGAACACCCTTATACTTGTTAGCAACAACTGCCATTCCAGCACCGGTGCCACAGATAAGGATAGCCTTGTCGCACTCACCCTTTTGTACCTTCTGGGCAACAATTGGTGCAACTTTAAAATAAGGCATTGGCTCATCCATATTTTGTGTACCACAATCATCTACCTCGTATCCAATTGATTGTAGGTAAGCCTTGATAGCCTCTTTAAGTGGGAAGCCTGATTTATCTGAACCGATAATTATTTTACTCATAATTAAAACCTCTTTTATTTCTTTTTAGCGATTACGTCTTTGGCAGCAGCCACAATGTCAGCGGCTTTTAGATTGTACTTTTCTTTTAAAAATTCGGCAGACCCTACCTCTCCAAAGTGATCAGCAACGCCAACACGCTTTAGAGGTGTTGGGCAGTTCTCAGATAGGCACTCTGCAACTGCACTTCCAAGTCCGTTTAGTATAGAGTGGTTCTCTGCAGTCACTACTGCGCCTGTCTTTTTAGCACTATTAAGAACTATCTCACTATCGAAAGGTTTAATTGTATGTAAATTAATAACATCGGCAGTAATGCCTTCTTTTGCTAATATTTCACAAGCATCCATTGCTTCGGCAGTCATTATACCGCTTGCAACTATTGTAACGTCAGATCCTTCGTTCAATAGGATACCTTTTCCAAGTTTAAAGTCACAGCCTTCACTAAATACTTTTGTAGCTGTACGTCTAAACAATCTAATATATATAGGACCTTCGTGTGCAACAATCTGTGGAAACGCAGCATGTAGCTGTGCACTGTCAGTAGGCTCAAATATTGTCATGCCAGGGATGTTACGCATTATCGCCACATCCTCCATGCTCATATGAGTACCACCGTTAAGCTCAGCAGTTACACCAGGGTCAGAGCCCATTATCTTAACATTTAATCCTGCATAAGCAACCGATAAGGTAACCTGATCACAGCAACGACGGGTAGAGAATGCAGTAAAGCTATGAGTAAATGGAATCTTGCCCATTGCATTCATTCCGGCTGCGACGCCAATCATATTTGCCTCAGCAACACCTACATCAACTGTACGCTCAGGAAACTCCTTTGCAAAGCGTGTACTGCCGGATGCAATCATTAGATCTGCCTCTAACATTACGATGCGCTCATCTTTTCTTGCTGCCTCAAGCAACTCATCTATATAGAATTCACGTAGCCATTTATTTTCGAGTTCCATTTAAACATCCTCCTCATCAAGATCCTTTACTGCTTTTTTCCACATTTCCTCGGTAACAGGCATATTATGAGAAGAAATCAAGTTTTCACTGAAATATGCGCCCTTGCCTTTTATGGTGTCCAGTATAATCATGGAGGGGCAGCCAGTTATTTTTTTTGCAGTATCTATTGCATGTCCGATAGCTTTAACATCATGTCCGTCTACACACTGTACATGCCAACCAAACGATTCCCATTTTTTATCAAGTGGGTGAAGTCCGTTTACCTGTTGTATAGTTCCATCTATCTGCATCTTGTTATAATCGGTGAAAGCAATAAGGTTATCTAACCTTTTATTACCGGAGAGCATAGCAGCCTCCCATATCTGACCCTCTTGGCTTTCTCCGTCACCGATAATGGTATAAAACCATGCAGGATGGTTATCCATTTTACCTGCAATTGCCATTCCAACAGCTGCCGAGAATCCTTGTCCAAGGCTACCGGTTGTCATATCAATTCCTGGGGTTTTTTTCATATCACAGTGGCTAGGTAGGTTAGTGTTTGGACGATTTAAGGTATCTAACCACTCCTCACCGAAAAAACCTTTAAGTGCAAGTGTTGCATATACTGTAGGACCGCCGTGGCCCTTTGATAGTATAAAACGGTCACGATCTGCTTTCTGGGGATCATTTGCATCGACGTTCATAACATCAAAATACAATACCGAGAGTACCTCGCAAAGCGATAGACAGCCACCGACGTGACCTACACCAAGTTTACCGATGCACTCGATTGTTTTTTTACGTATCTCCTTTGCCTTGTTGTTTAGCATTGCTACCTTATTAGCAGTCAAAAGATGTACCTCCTTTTATAATATTGAATTAAGTAGACGTTCTACTGTTTGCTGGTTCATTGTTGCTGGTGTTAGCTGTATTATTGCAGCGGATAGACCTACCTCTGCAATGTGAGGAATGTCCTCCTTTTTAACACCTAACTGCGAGAGTTTAGTAGGTATAGACATTTTCTCCATTAAATTGTTAATATGGTCGGCAAATGCTTCTACATCATTAAAACCAAGGTAGTTACAAAGTTTTAGCATCTTTTCTTCAGCCTGCTCTACACTTATTCTAATAAATGCAGGTAGTGTAATGGCACAAGCAAGACCGTGGCTTGCATGATATTCTGTAGTAAAGGGGAAACTTAAAGCATGTATACCGGTTGTGCGTGTCTGGCTAAAAGCAACACCTGCCATAAGGCTGGCAACTAGCATCTCGCCCCTTGCATCAGTATTGTTAGGCTCATTATATGCAAGTTCGATGTTAGTTAGTATCTTCTCCATTGCGCCAAGTGCAATATAGTCGCAAAGCGATTGGCTTTGCTTATTCCAGTATGCTTCAATCGCATGGCAGAAAGCGTCAAGACCTGTACTTGCAGTCACTGGTGCCGGTAAGGTGTATGTTAATTCCGGATCAATTAGTGCCTCGTCTGCCCAAAACTTATCGGTAACAAATGGCATTTTTCGGCCGGCCTTAGGATCGGTGAAAACACCAACGTTTGTAACCTCACTACCGGTTCCGGCGGTTGTTGGTATTAGTATAAGGTGGACACCATCGTTTTTAAATGTTTCGGTACCGCCTGCGTAGTAATCATAGATACTACCATCGTTAGTGGTTAAACATGCAACTACTTTAGATACGTCCATGGCACTACCGCCACCAATGCCAACGATTGTTGTAGCCTTTGCTTCTCTCGCGGCATTTGCACATGCATCTACCGATATGGTTGAGGGATTGGGTTCAATATCGCTATAGTATGATACATTTTTGTTTTGTAATGCATCTCCAATTGATTTTGCAGTGCCGTTGTTAAACAAAAACGGATCACATACAATAAGTACGTTTTCGCCATCAATAAGATCGGTCATGTTTTTTGCTGCGCCTACACCGTAATGCACGGCTACAGGCATGTTAAACTTAAAATTGTCCAGGCTCATCTTTAAAAATTCCTTTCATTAATGTACTATAACTATATTTTCACCGGTGATTCCCTCCTTGGCACCGGCTTCGATCAAATCCTGTCTTTCGGGGTGTGCTATCATCCACTTGTTAACCGCTTTTAGTGGTGCATGTAGAAGTGCCTCCTCCTTAGTTATTGGGGCGTTAGTCCCTTTTGTAAGTCCCACTAAGCATCTAAAACCATTATCTGTTACGGCGCAAGGGGCGAAATGAAGTACCATTGGGAATAGTCGAATGGCAGTGTTTTTTGGCAGATAAAACGCCTTTACCTTAGCAGAGTCAAGAGTTCCGTTTACCATATCACTTTGTAGAGCAAGTAGTAAAACAAGCGGTGTTCCGGTAATATTAATTTCACTACAGTCATGCCACTCTTCGGCTCCAAGTGCTACATTTCTGCCGTTACAATACCCTGTCTGCGCATCAATTCCGCCGAAAACATAATGTGACACTTTTTTGATATCCTCTAGACCCTCAAGGGTTGAATCGGATGCAATATAGATGTTTTTTTCTTCAGGTATCGGAGTTTGATCCAGTACAGCTATTATCTCCTCTGTATTAATATCTAGCAACTCACCATAAGCGGAAAAACAATCATCCGTTACGGTATGAATCTCAAGTTGGTTTTTACTTTTTAGCTGCCTGTATAGCTCCATTTTTTCTCCTGTCATGCTATTGCTCCTCTTTTTACAAATGAGTTAACTGCCTTTACAGCAGTGGCTATAGTCTCTAATTTACAGTTGTAATCACTTATTGATATTCTGTCATAAATTTTTTTGCCCATAATGTCGACTTTAAATGCGTTGAATAGCATGTCGGTGTAATAGCTGTTCTCGAATATCTTTCCGTAAAGAATAATTCGTTTTACATCAATAACCACTGTTGTTGCAGACACAACATAAACAAAATCAGATATTGATTTTTCAATGATTTTTTGCAATGCTATATCGCCTTCCTGGGCTGATGATAGAAAATTGCTAAGTGTAATATTATCGATGTTTGCTTCAGTTTGTCTGTACAGATTCGGTGTCTCTTGTTCACCGTACTTTTCCTTGGCTAAAGCCAACATACCATACACCGATGCTGTAGACTCAAGACAACCTAAACTGCCGCATCTACAGGGGTGATTACTGCCTGGAATATGAACATGGCCTATTTCACCTGCACGCTCAGACGAGCCGCTGTATGTTTCGTGATCAATAATAATAGATCCACCAATACCATATTCACTTCGGATAAACAGCGTATTCTCGGTCGAGTTGTTTTTTTCAAAATAGTTTTGTGCAGATGCTAATATTCTAACATTGTTATCAACATCGATATGGAATGGCAGTAGTTCCTCTAAAAACTCCTTTACGTTAATGGCACCATTCCAAAGATCTAAGGAACTTTCACTAACTCCGGTGATGGAGTTAACGATTCCGCGTAATCCAACACCTACTCCCAAAACCTTGTCACGTGGAATGTTGTTTTTCTTGATAGCATCTAAAAGATATCTTGCAATAAATCGTAAGGAATCGTTAGGGTTATATTTGTTGGAAGGATGGGGAATACATTGTTCAAAGATTACGGTGCCGGCAAAATTAATAGCGGAGAAAATAATTTCCTCATTTAAAATCGTTATACCAAGACCGTAGGAATCTCTGCTAAGTTCAATGGTAATTTCCTTTCTACCAACATTTTTGTTTCCGGGTATCTCCCCGCCAACACAGACAATGCCCTCATCAATCAAATCAGACACAATGCCGGTGATTGCTGCACTTGTAAGATTAAGTTTCTCAGCAAGTCGCTTTCTGGAAATGCCCTCTTCTTTATGCAGTATCTGTAGTATAGAGCGCCTATTGACCCTCTTTACATCTACCATACTTTGTCCTAACATGATTAAACCTCATCTGTCTGTTATATAGTATTAGTTTACTAATTAAACTGTTGCCAACTTCATTATTTCTTCTGCTTCCTCGGCACTCTGTGCACTTGTCATCATTAAAACACCATTAGATCCAAACTTTTTTGCCATTCTGCGTATATTCTTTTTTGATACTAAAGCGAATATACTTTTTCCTGCATTTAGTGCTTTCTCGTAGATGAAATCCCATTCCTCGTCACCGCCATCCTCGTTACCTGCACCTGGTGTCCACTGTAGCGCTGAAAGTTTTTCTAAGGAAAGAACAGAGTCAAGGTGTTTGATTGCATCCGGACCGTCAAGATGGTATAGGCTGTTATCAAGATATTTTGTTTGTTCGTCCAGGAAGGGTAGAACAAACTGATCAAACATATCGGTGCTTATCATAGCGGACATATCACATTGTAGCTTTGCAATTTTGCCCTTACCGGTTAGCTGGAAAGGACCATAGTTAGTAAAGCCCCTTGAATTTGTGGTGATTGCGTTATGCAGATCAAATGCTTTAAACCAACCCTGCTGAACCTCTTTTGAAAGGCGAATGATTTCATCCTCATAGTCCATCATGTGAAAAAGTAGTTCTTGTGTATCAAACAGTGAGGCCAGTACATCAAGATGCTCGCATAGATCTGGGATACCTACATTAAAATCACCGTCTGCTTCTGTGATAGCTTTTTTTGTTGTATCAAGACTCCATTGTAGCCACTCGTTATTTTGGTCAAGAATTAACTTTGCAGCCTCAGGATCTTCTAAAATGTGATTGTACCAGATGGTGTCTTTGGCAAATTTTGGAGTGCAACCAAAAAAAGTTGCAAGGCTTGTTACACCAAGATTGGCAAAAAGTCTGGGGTATGTTTCGGCACAAAAATATGACTGCTCAAATATGCCCCTATTTCTTTTTATTATAGTATCAAAATTATGCCAGTAGTCTGTATAATCTGTATTTTCATCGTTTGCAACTACGCTAAGTGGTGTGTCGCCAGAGGATTCAACCCATTTATCATTTTCGGTATTAAAAACACCCTTAATTTTAGGTGCTTTAATTGATAATAAAGGGCGTTCAGGGTTTTTCTGTTGCCACCAAAGGTCAAAGCGTTGTTCGATTGCCTGCCAATCCACGTTATAGCTGTTTGCCATACTTTACTCCTAAACTACTTTTGGTTAACTCAATAAATTAATCAAAAATGTAAAAAAATATTTGTCATCGCATACCTTAACTTTGTGGGAGCTACTTTTTTATGTGAACTAAGGTGTATATCTGCGATTACAATTTATTGATTAACTTAATTATTTATAATGTGTATATTATATATCATTGTTATCGGAAAATCAACTGTTACAATATACAAATTAAAAAATTTTTTTAGGTTGAAGTTACAAATCGAATGAGAAACGAAAAAAATGGCGTTGTTTATATGACAAATTCGTTGATTTAACTTGTGAAAACATTATTAATAAGTATAGCTTCGCAGATTAAATATAGTACAGCACAAGGATAACTATAATGGTGTGTGCTCAATGGTTTTGATTATCTAACCTTTAGTTACTACCTTTGTATGCAAACTTGTGATAATATTGTCTTAAAATAAGATATAAACGCATTATATTTCGGCGCAAAGGGTATAGGCCGATATTAAGAAAGGAATGATTAGTATTATGAAAAAACTATCTGTTATACTTTTAATTTTTGTTATGTTACTTAACGTTAGTTGTGGAAACTCGTCAGCATCACCTTTGGAAGGTTTAGTTGCATCTGAAAACAGAGAGTCGGAGGGGATGGGGGATACAATAAGTACAACTGCTTCCGGAAGTGTAGGCATTTTAAACGATAGTGGCTATACCTTTGTAGAGTTATACTCAACTCCTTCTAGCAGTACCGATTTTGGTAGTGAGTTAATGGGAGGTGCAAGGGTTGAAAGCGGAGAAAGCCTTACCCTTAATATAGACAATATTCTGGAACCACAGGATCTATGGATAGTTGATAATGACGGTGATTCATATTCGTTTATTGGGCTTGAACTCATGGATGCCGCGACAATGAGCCTTACACTTACTAATGATGGAAACGTGGTTATACCACAACTATATATTCTTGATAGTTCTGGGAACGAAATAGCAACAGTAGATGGGTTGTTTATTCAAAACTCCGATACAAATGCTACTGGATATGATTCAAGCGGATACTATTATCTTACTGTAAATAATAATTCGAGCTACGATATATATTCAATACATGTTGGAATCGCAAATGCATCGTCAGCATATGATGTTGATATACTTCCGGAAATATTACCGGGACAAAGCAGCATTGATATAACAGGTTTTGCAACTCAGGGGGATTGGCTTACCACCGAATGGACATTATACATAACCGATGTTGAGGGAGATACAAGTGCATCATTTGATACCTTTAACCCGTGGACTGTATCCTCTATAGATGTTCAGTGGGACAATAATGCCGGTGGTTATGTTGTAGCATTTAACTACTAACCTTCTATACAAACAAAGCGGAAAATACTATGGACAATTTAAACGGATATTGTTATGGGCCGGTCACCGTTAATTCGGTGACCACCTCTAGAGACACATTGGAAATTGTTGTTAATGACTATAGTCTACGGGAGCATAGAGCTGTTTATTCAGGTTGCGTTTACTGGCAGATAGAAAAGGATGTTGAAAGAGAGCGCTTTTTACTGGTAGAGAGAATAGATGCATCTGATATAATAGCTATGCAAACAAACAACTGTGTTGAAGAACTTGCACAGATTACTGCCAATATCGAGAAATCTGTCGAACGCTGGCAAAACAAGGGACTAAAGTTTTATATCCATCACTCCGATATATCTAAAAAAGAATATCTTGTAGTTGCCGAAAAATTAATATATAATTAAATTATAGGCATATTATTTAGGAGGTTTTTTGAAATCCATATTAAACCGCTTTAATAAAGCTCTTTGGGGAGGAAATGTTACCTTAAGCGGGAAAATATTCAACACGCTGGCCATGGCGGGATGTGTCATTAGCCTTATTATGGTGATTGCATCTTTAATATCAGATAGTACCGTTGGTGAAGTTATAATTAATTTTGGCAGTGCGGTTTTTTCTGTTGCAATGCTTTTGGTGCATATTAAAACAAATAACTACCAGCTGTGTAGCGTAATAACTATATCAGTAATATTTCTTTTAGGCTTTCCTGCAATATTTTTTAGCAGTGACGGTTATACCGGCGGTATGCCGTCATTTTTTATATTCGCTATAATATTTACTATATTTCTAATCAGAGGCAAGACAATGATTGTTCTTGTCGCCCTACAGTATGTTGTCTTTATCTCTATCAGCTTTTACGCATATTATAATCCGGAAAGTATAATAAATTACCGTGATGATTATAGCCTTTTACTTGATATTGTGATAGGGTTTGTAATAGTAAGTCTTATACTTGGCGCAACAATGTATATCCAGTTTAGATTATTTTTAAAGCAACAAAAACAGCTGGAGCTTGCAAGGCTAGAGGCCGAGCGTGCCAATAAGGCGAAGAGTGCGTTCCTTGCTAATATGAACCATGAGATTCGAACCCCAATAGGCATAATACTTGGAACGAATGAGATTATAGCACGCGATGCACACTCAAAACAGATAAAGGAACAGGTTGCAAAGATAAAAAGTGCAGGCGAACTATTGGACTCACTAATTAATAATGTATTGGATTTTGTGAAGATTGAGGCTGAAAAAACAGTGCTTAGCCCCCAACCTTATAAACTATCTGCGTTTTTAAATGAAATAGAGCAGTACAGCAAGGTACTTTGTAAGAAGAAGGAACTGGACTTTTCTCTTTTTACCGATGTATCGATCAATGATTATCTTGTTGGTGACACCCTTGCAATAAAACAGATTCTTTTAAATATTATTAATAATGCAGTTAAATACACCGAAAAAGGTGCTGTTTCTCTTGTTGTAGAGCAAAAGCCCAGTGAAAAAGAAGATGAGATAATACTTTGCTTTGTTATATCCGATACCGGTATAGGCATTAGGCAGGAAGAGGTAGACGAAATATTTGATTCATTTAAACGAATAGATAGGCAGAATGGAAAATACATTGAGGGTGTAGGTCTTGGGCTATCTATAGTAAAACAACTGTTAAAGCTAATGAGTGGTGATATTGAGGTTGTTAGTATCTATGGGCAGGGAAGTGATTTTAAGGTGTATATTCCTCAAACTATAGCACCCAACTCAGCTAAGATTCAAAGCAAGACCACACCGGATACCTTTATTGCACCTACTGTAAGACTTTTGATAATAGATGATAATAAGGAAAATTTGCTACTGTTTAAAGCGTTGTTAGAGCGTACTGCAATGCAGATAGATACAGCGCACAATGCGGACAGCTGCCTTAAGCTTATCGACGAAAATCGGTACGATATACTAGTTATGGATTACATGATGCCGGATATGAATGGAATAGAACTGTTAGAAAAAATAAAGGACAGTGGTAAGTTACAGATGCCTGTAATAGCCATAACGGCAGATGCCGAATCAGGAACAAAAGACCGATTATTAAATGCTGGGTTTAATGACTATCTCACAAAACCGATAGCATGGGAGTTGTTAGAGCAATCACTTGTAAAATTTATACCTAAAGAAAAGTATAGGCTTATTAATCTTGATACATCCGAAATACAGGATGTAAGATTAAAGGAAATATCAAAGCTTAGCACAAGGTTAGAGGAATATGGAATAGATTGTGATACAGCTTTTTATTATGCAGGCAATAACTATGAGCTTTTTAGCAAAACAGTACTTATCTATCTATTGCATATTGATGAGGAGATACAAACAGCAAAGAGTCAGTTGGAAAATGAAGATATTGAATCACTTCATTTTATTATCCATACTTTAAAAAGTCGGGCAAAGAATATTGGTGCACACCTTTTGTATCAAACAGCTGCGGAGTTAGAGCCGTTATGTAGAATTAAAAAATATGATGAACTTAATGCAAGAATGCCATATCTATTTTATCTTTGGGAAGAAAGTCGCAAAGGCTTACAGTTAGTAGATAGCATGATAAAGGAGGATACGATTGTATAAATATCATATATTATTGGTGGATGATGATGTTTCGGTTTATGAAAGTGCAAAGATATTACTATCTGATCATTATGCGCTATCCTACGTTGATAGAGGGGAAAAGGCGGTAGCGTTTCTTGGTGAAGGTAATCAACCTGATCTGATATTGATGGATATAATGATGCCTGATATGGATGGGTATAGCACGATGGAGGAAATTAAAACCCATAGCGCCTATAAGGACATTTCGGTAATTTTTTTAACAGGTGCTTTTGAGTCAGACTTTGAGCTAAAAGCATTAAAGTCCGGGGCTAAGGATTTTATTTCAAAACCTTTTAATCCGGCGGTACTTATGGCAAGGATAGAGCTGTGTCTGTTTTCGGACAACCAGCTTTCTTACGAAAAGATATGGGAAATAGCGGATGACCTAACTAATACAGAGTTAATGATACTTAAAAACATATCAAAAGGGTACTCTAATGAGGAAATCTCCAACGAGATGCATTACTCCTATGGCTATGTAAAACAAATGGTTTCGAAGATTTTTGAAAAATTAGATATTGCAGGGCGAAAAGAGCTAAAAAAATTCTATAGATAAGGGAGTCAGTCAAATATAAATAGGGTAGGGTGTAGGTAGCTGATAAGCTGCCTACTTTTTTGTCAAGATTTTGGGCGCGTTGCAGTATCTTAAAGGCAAGAAAGCATGAAGTGTTATAGGCTGTGTAAAAAATGGTAGAGGTATATCGAATATAGGAACATCTAACCTTGAGTTACTTTGTTACAAAATAATGCGGTGGTATAATGTATTCATCTAATAATTAATAGTAGTCTTGTTTGAAGAAAGGAACGGATAGAAGTATGAATGATAATTTAAACAATCATGGTGCGCCGTCAAGTGATGATACATCTGCTTTGTTTGTGTCTGCACGGAAAAAACAGTTGGCACAGCAGGAGGAGCAGCGAGTAGCAGCCGAAAAGGAAGCAGCACGCAAAGCAGCTGAGGAGGAAGTTCGCCGTCTCGAGGCAGAAGTTGCACAGCGAAAGAGAAAAGCAGAGGAGGACGCAATTAGAATTCAGCAGGAGGATGCTGAGCGTCGTAGGCAGGCTGAGATAGAAAAGGCAAGAATAGCCGCTGAACTTCAATCTGCAGCAAATGCACAGTATGTACCCTCGACTAATACAGCATCTTCACCACATTATGGTAAGGTAGCAACCGGCAGTACCGTAACTATGAATAACTCGAAAGGGCTGTTTGCGGATAAAAAAGTATTGATAGTAGCAATTGCTGCTGTGCTGGCTATGGTTGTAGGGGTGATAATATTAGTTTCGTTACTTGGTGGTTCAAAACCAAGGTTTACACATACATATGATTCGAATGTTTATATCGAGCTAACAGAAGATGGCATAGCTGAGGGCGTGTCACCGGAAATGCTAGAGTTCTCAGGCACATGGACGTTAGAAAACAACCAAATTTATATTGATTCCGATAATTATACAGCCTATCTCGGGGTTATCGATGAAAATACATTATACGATTACAACTATGAGGGTGAGTTTGTATTCGGTGAGTAATAGCCTTATCTGATTGTAGTAGATAGAAACACAATGCTGAAAGGATGTTTTGAATGAGCAACTTATTGGTGACAATTATATTTGAAAATGGATTTCAAGAGATATATCTTCCTGCTGTTGACAACAAGTCTCACCCAGTCGAGATACGCCCCTCGGTAAGTGGGCTGACCGAGGATATTGTGCTACCGCTTGAAGTTTGGAGTGAGGTATGGAGTCTTTCTGATTCATCACAGTTTAATATAACTTTAGATGAAATACCTGTAACAGAAACTATTCTAGAACCCGGAAAACTACTAAACTGTACCGTAAAGGGTACCGATATAGTATTTTCATTGACCGTTACATTAGCCGACTCAGGGAATGCTACCTTTGATAAATACTATTTAGATCTAAACAGTATAGGTGTCGTAACAATTGGTAGCGGCGTTTCCGGGAATGCAATTACCTATGCAAACAGATTTTGTTCACCTGTACATGCCGAGATTAGCAAAGAGGCCGGTTGTGTTTACATCTGCGATAAAAACAGTGTAAACGGAACCTTTGTGAACGGAAGGTTGCTTACAGCTAAACAACCACTATTATATGGCGATGTGGTTTATATTGTAGGTTTGAAGATAGTCTATCTTGATAATGTGCTTGCAATAAACAACCCAAAAGGGGAGTGCAGTATTAACGAACAACGCCTTCGTAAAATTAAGATTGAACCAACTGAGTTTAGCAATGAGGTAGAAGAAGTAGCTGGCGATGCCCAATTCTTTTTAAGGACACCACGTAAGGTTGAACTTGTAGATAGAGAATCTTTTAGTATTGAACGTGCACCAACAAAATCAACCCAAAAACAACAACCACTGTTTATGACACTTGGCCCCTCCTTTACTATGGTAATCCCAATGCTTGCCGGAACTTTAATAAGTGGTGGTGGAACAAATATTGCCGGTGCAGCGGTAATGTCGATAGGTGCGGCGGCAATTGGTGGCGGTTGGGCTATCCTGAACATTAGATATAATCGCGAAGAGGCTACGAAGTCTGAGAACTATCGTGTAAACAGCTATAACCAATATCTTGATAAGATGAGCTCCCAGATAGCTCAAAAAATTGAATATAACCGTAAAGTTCTTTACACTATGCTTCCGAATGTACAGGAGGCTGTCGACTTTGCAATGTCCGACAGTCCAAGGCTTTGGGAGAAAAGCAGCGTGCATGCAGACTATCTACATGTTACCTTAGGTAACTGTGATATGCCATCGTTTAACGAAGTGAAAATTGCTAAGGAGCAGGGTGTTGTAGCCTATGATCCACTTAACGATAGTCTTGATGCCATAAAAGCAAGAACACGTATTATTAATAATGTACCGTCCGAAATATCGCTCGACAGTAACATGATGATAGGTGTTGTAAGTCAAGATCGTGCAAAGGCACTTAATCTTGTTAGAGCAATTACGGCACAACTTACAGCACTACACCCTTATACCGAACTGCGCACAGCATTTATCTACCCGATGAATGAGCTTGATATGTGGGACCATACCCGTTATCTACCGCATAGTTGGTCACCGGATGGCAGTGTTAGAATGATTGCAAATGATAAAAACAGTGTCGGTGATGTACTTTATTTCTTGTCTACTGTAGTTCGTGACCGCCTTGAACGCTATAGAGGGAAAAAGGTAGAGGAGAAAATTCTACCGCACTATGTCGTTGTAATAGGTGACATCTCACTAATCGAGAATGAGCCAATGGCAAAATACCTACTATCTCCAACAGCAGAACTTGGCATAACCGTTGTATTTCCGGTTAGCTCTACAGATAAACTTCCTGCTGCCTGCAGTGCTATAATTCGTGACGATAAAGACTATAACGGCTTTTACAGCACAAACGGAAGCTTTGATGAAAGAGTGAATGTTATGTTCTGCGACCTGCCGGTTGGTGTTATGAACAACTATACAAGAAAGTTATCCGGTTTTAGAGTACGGGAGCTTGGCTCCTCCTCAGCAATTCCGGAGCTACTCACCTTCCTTGATATGTACAAAACCTCTAATGTTGAGGATTTAGAGGTAATGAAAAAATGGCTTGAAAATCGGACCTATGAGAGCATGAAGGCGATGGTAGGATATAAGTCCGGCGGGCTACCATTATTCCTTGATATTCATGAAAAATACCATGGCCCTCATGGCCTTGTTGCCGGTACTACCGGTTCCGGTAAATCCGAGACATTACAAAGTTACATACTTTCATTAGCTGTTAACTATCACCCGCACGAGATAGCTTTTATACTTATTGACTATAAGGGCGGCGGTATGGCACAAAGCTTTATTGGGTTGCCACATCTTGCCGGAGTTATAACAAATCTTGGTGGTAATGCTACCGATAGAGCACTTCTATCCATTAATGCCGAGATTAAGCACCGTCAAAAGGTGTTCAACGACTACAAGGTTAAACATATCGATGCATATATTGAGCTTTATCGTTCTGGGGTTGCCTCCGAGCCGATGCCACACCTATTGATTATAGCCGATGAATTTGCGGAGCTTAAAAAGGAACAGCCGGAGTTTGTCCGTGCACTGGTCTCCGCTGCACGTGTTGGACGTTCTCTAGGTGTAAATTTAATACTTGCAACCCAGAAACCATCCGGTGTTGTGGATGATGAAATATGGTCGAATACTCGTTTTCGTCTTTGTCTGCGTGTTGCTGATAAGCAGGACTCGGCCGAGATGCTAAAACGACCTGATGCTGCGTTTATAACCGGTACCGGCCGCGGATACTTCCAGGTTGGTAGTGATGAAATTTTTGAAGAATTTCAAAGCGGCTGGTCAGGCGCTGAGTATACACCGCATATCCCATTTACCGATGATAAAAATTCAAAGGTCGAGTTAATCAATCTTATCGGAAAAAATGCAGTTCCAAAGAAAAAGAGTAAGAAAAAGAGTGATAATATTGCAAAGCTAACACAACTTGATGCAATTGTAAAACACCTTGGCACGGTTGCCGATAATAATAGTATAGCGGCTTTACGTCAAATTTGGCTAGATCCACTGCCAAGAGCAATATATCTCGAACAGCTTGATATACCTCAAAAGTCGGAGGGAATCTCGCTTGTTCTTCCTATCGGGTTTGCCGACAGTCCCGAAACACAGAGCCAGTTTGTGGTGGGTGTTGATTTTATGCGTGATGGACATCTTATAGTTTGCGGTAGCAGTGGTAGCGGTAAAACAACCCTGCTACAGACTCTTATCTACAGTGCGGTTACCCGTTACTCGGCCGAGGAAGTTAATATCTACATAGCGGACTTCTCTAGCAGAACTATGACGGTGTTCGGCGATCTACCACAGGTCGGGGGTGTTATGTTCGAGGGCGAAGACGACAAGATTGAACAGATGTTTGATCTGCTTAAAAACACATTGTCTGAGCGTAAGAATAAGTTTAGCCAGATGGGCATAGGCTCGTATCGTGACTATATAACTCAGTCGGATGATTGTCCTGCAGTGCTACTCTTCATAGACAACTATGTAGCATTTGCCGATAGCTATGATCGATATGAAGATACGGTGATTCAGCTTACCCGTGAGGCAGCGAGCTATGGAATATTTATTGTCCTTGCTATTAACAACACCGGTGATATTCGTGGGCGTATGAGGCAGAACTTTACAAACGGTATCGCACTACAGATGGCGGATAAATTCGAATATGAAGCAGTTATCGGTACACGCAGTGAAATACTACCAGATGATCGCACACCGGGTCGTGGATTAATTAAAGCACCGCTACCGATCGAATTCCAAGTAGCTCTTTGCGTTAAGGAGGATCCGGGCACAAGCCCTGCACAAACACTGCGCAGAAAGTTTGCCGACCTTAAAAATGATTCCGGAATAAAAAAACTAGGAACTAAGGTGGAAGGGGTTTTCTGTGATGAATTTGTAGGTAGTGATAAGGTAAAGGCATTGGATGTAGATACCATTGCAGTTGGAATAAACAGCGAAACGCATGACCTGTTTACGGTAGATCTTGATAAAGTTTTCTGCTACAGTGTAAGCGGTTTTGCCGATACTGGTAGAAAACAGTTTATGAAATCAATTGCACTACAGCTTAAGGCTAAGGGTTCAAAGTTATATCTTTTCGACTCGGTTGATAGTGAACTTGAAAAGCTTGGAGTGTTTGATACAGTTTGCCATACCGACGAGGAACTTTTCTCGCTTATGGAGAACACATTAGTAGGGGAATTCACAAGACGAAACAGTATTGTTAACGATGCCAGAGATAGCTCGAAAAATATTAAGGCAGCCATGAAAGGCGAGCAACGTATAGTGTTGTGCATAGGTGACATGAATCTGTTTATGCAAGCTGTATACAGTCGTCGTGTACAGATGAATGATTTTTTAGAGATTGCAGTACAAAAAGGGAGCCAACATAAAATTAACATGTTTGCAGTTCTACAGCCGGATGACTATTTTGATAATGCACGTTATGATTTAATGCGTAGCTGGGCATCCTACAACACCGGAATACACCTTGGCGGCATGTTTGATCAACAGGGCGTTTTAAACTTTGATATGTCGGCATCTGATAGTGCAAGGCAGCTATCTGCCGGCAGTGGATATACAGCTATGCCGGATGGGGATGACATGCTAGTAAAGATAGTAACTCCGCTTGCACAAAAAGCGGCCGAAAACAGATAGGAAGGAGCAGGTATGGCAAAGATATTTTTAGATATTCAGGTGCCGGGTAGTGCAAAAACCTACGAATTTTCAGTAGATTCCAATCTAAGTGTTGGTAGGGTTAAGGATGACTTCATTAAGCAGATATCTCTTGTTGAGGGCAGGGATGTTTTTAATGATCTTTCACAGGTTTTGTTCTGCTCAAAAAATCTAGGTGGACTTTTAAGTAATGATGAAATACTATCGTCGGTTGATGTTAAAAGCGGCGACACCATAATATTAATATAGAAGAGGTGATAGGTTATGGCAGATACAACTAATGTAAACTCGGCAAAGATAAATGCATCCATTGGACGCATGCAGACCGAAGCAACTAAAATAGCTGCTGAAGCACAGAAGTTTTCAGATGCAGTTATGGCGCTTGACAGGCAGTGGACATCGGAGGCTAAAGCGGCATTCATGCAGGCATACCAAACAGATCGTGAAGCGATGAATGAGATGATAGAACAACTTAACGAAAACTGTGAGCTACTGCGTAGCATGGCCGAAACATTCGATGCAACCGAGAGTAATATCTTAAGCAAGGTAACATCGCTCAGGTAACAAAGAAAGGAAGATAATATGGCAGGCACAGAGATAAAGATAGAAACTAAGGCGTTTATAGCTGCCAGTGAGGAGATAAGCGCTGCAAGAGCACAGATAGCACAGAGTGTGGATACATATCTTCGTGAGATAAACAGCCTGCGTAGTGCTTGGCAAGGCTCGTCCTCGGATCGGGTAAGGGCTATGGCAAACTCAATGAAGACAAGTGGTGAGCAGTTATTACAGAATATGGAAAAGTATAGCAAAACATTAAATGAGCTTGCAGGAATCTATGACCAGACAGAAAAACATGCAGTGGAATCTGGTAGATCATTATCTACTAATGGTTTATCGATGAGATAGTTCTCATAGAAAGGAGTGGCTTTTATGTCGACATACACATTTAACTATCAGCAAACAATGACACAGCAAAAGGAGGTTGAGCTTGCAGCAACCGAGCTATCACAAAAGTGTGCAAAGGCACTTGGAGATATATCAGAAGGTGTAGGTGCTGCATGGACCGGAGATAGTGGAAAAGCGTTTCGAACTTTTCTTGAAAAAAAGAGGGAGGAGTTAGAGCTTGATTCACGGCAACTAAAACAGATCGCCGATTATATCGCCAGTTCTGCCGCTACACTAAAGCGGATGGAGGAGGAGAATGCCTCGCGTGGTGCAGGTGTATAGTAGGTTTTAGGTACAGAAAGGAATTTTATTATGGCAAGCACAACTGCAAATCTGCAAAAGATGAGAGAGGCCTCTACCGAGCTTGAAAATATAAGTGTGTCCATGGTTACAAACTATTCGAAGTTAGCCGAAATAATGGAGCAACTTGCATCTAAATGGCATGGTGAGGCGGCAAGCAGGTATATTGAAGATTTCAGAGCTCATTCACCTGATCTTGAAAAAATGGCAGCCTTGATTGATTCTGCTTCAAGAAGCTTAAGCGAGGTAGGTAGTATATATGCCAAAGCGGAGGATGAGGCATCGGGCACAATTCGTGCAATGTTGGGTAAGGGCTAATAACTGATTAACACCTTTAATGTTTTAACCAGACGATAAGAAAGGGATTTTAATATGGCTTTAAATGAGGAAATTCGTGTAAGTCACGTTGAACTAAGAAAATATGCCAGCGAAATGGAACGGATTCAAAAAGCATACGTTACACTAATAAGCCAGGCCGAAGATGAAACTAAAAAACTAAGAGCGCTTTGGACAGGTGAGGCGGCTGAGCAGTATGTGGCAAGCTTTACTAAGGTTAAGGCTTCTTGTAGTGAGTATATTGAAATGATGAAGACTACAATATTATCACTTAATGAGACAGCAGATAGCTATGAGAGTGGTATACATCAGGTGATGGAGGCTGCAGATAGCCTACCTAAGCTCTCAGGAAATACAATGCGATAGATTAACATTTTTACGTTAGGAAAGGAATGGCTATCAAATGTCAGAATATAAGGTGTCTTTTAATCTGCTCAAACAGCAGATAGATGAACTTAAAACAATCTCAACCCAGATGAAAAACATTGCCGAAAAAGTATTGGTGGCATCTGCCAATCTGGGTCAGGACGAGTTGCTTTCGACTGCCCGTACATCATTAATAAATGTTTCATCTAACATAGGCTCTAAGTCGGAGTTGCTGGCAATTGCCTCGGCTACACTTGGAGAAATAATTGAGGAATATACAGGTACCGAGAAAAAGAATGTTACACGTGCTGAAGGGACTAGGGCGCACAGTAGAGATTTTTATAAAAATCCTGTGGTGATATCGGATGCAGCCGGTGAAGGTCTTTCTGGGTCTGCAGCCTCTGCCTATACGGTAGCCGGCGCACAGGTTGGCTATGAGGCTGCCACGGCCGGGGCAACAGTCGGAGCTGCAGGTGCGGTAGCCGGTGCCGAGGTAGGTGCCGCCGGCGCTGTAATGGGTGCCGAGGCAGGTTCAGCTGCAACATTGGCTGGGGCAGAAGCAGCAACAGCGGCAGCTGCTGCTGGTAATGCAGCGGGGCTAGGTGGAGTAGCGTTAGGTGCCGGAGTTGCAGTGGCAGGCGCTGCGGTAGGTGCAGCTGGCGTTGCAGGAGGATTGAAGCTGTCATCACTATCAAAAGAAAAAAAGGCGGCAAAAGCACAGGAACAATCCAATAACCAATACCTACCACAATCACCGCAGGATACAAATGGGGTGCAGGAGGCGGAGGATGCACTTAAAAAAGCAAAGGAAAAGTTAAATAGTATTGAGTCGGATACAGTGGTATTCGATTATGAGTAGGACAACACACAGGTGTTGTAGCCTACTATAAATAGCAACAAAACAATCGGTGTTCCGTTAATAGGGCACCGATTGTTTGTTGCTAAGTTATATCTATAAAACCATATTATCTACCCATGCCGCTAACTTTTCGAATGGCGCTGGTATGTTAACATTCTCCTTTTTAACAAGGTTAATAGTTTGCGGCAGTTATAGAATATATTATTAGTTTGAATTTTTAAAATAAGCTTATTACAAGGTGCGGTTTATCTTGCAGAACAGCGGGCTTATTTTTGCTTTGCTATTCCTGTGTGATGTCAAAAACATGATGTATAGAAATCAAACAAATAGGGTGTAGCGGAGATATAAGTTGCTTTTTTTTAATAAGTGGTGTATTGTTTATTAAAATGTAACAATGAGAAAATAGGGGGGATTATGAAATTTAGAATGGGACAATAGAGCCTGTTTGCTAATTATAATGATTTAACTGAAATAGAAAGGGTGCCTATATGAAAAAAATTAAAGTCGTATCGCTTATTTTGCTTGCAGTTTCTGCCGTTATTACAGCGGACCTATTGCTAAATTTTCTTGCAAGTACAGTACCGACAATGAATGATGGTATAAACTGTAGAAGTGTCTTGGTATCACTATTAACAGAAGATTGGAGCGTGGAGAGTTTTTATAATTACTTTGCAACATCACTATGGATCAACGTTGCTATATTTATCGAAAACATTATATTATCTATAATTCTAAACTATAAAAGATAACGATAGGTAGAACCGGAAGTCCTCCTTTGGTAAGCGTTATAAACAGCAGTATAGTGCTTTTTGAAAGGTTGATTTTGTTTATAGTTGATGCAATGTTACAGTTGTTCACTAAAAACAGATGTATAATGAAAATAAGAAGCAGGTTTGAAATTACTTAACAATAAAAATGCTATAGGTTATTGACAAATCTGTTTACTTGCAGTAAACTAAAAGTACAGTTTATTGTGAGTAAACAGACGGGAGATAAATATAATGATAGAATACAAACTTGGTGAAATTGAGATGCAGTTTGCGGATATAGTATGGA
>CAYJKW010000007.1:22935-57288 GCA_964370765.1 uncultured Oscillospiraceae bacterium | reverse complement strand
ACAGAAGTTAGTCGTTCGTTCCCTGTGAGCACAAACCAAAATATCCGTTTTGATTACACAATACACTCGTCGCGGACTTCACTTAAGTTCGCGACGTTTTTTTTTTGAAAAATATCGCTCATCCGTTCCGTCGCTCCTCGTTATTCCGCCCAAAGGCACGCTCGGGTTTGTTGTTCGGTTGTAAACGCCCTCACGACACAAACCTGTCGCTACCACCTTTGTGTGGGGAGACGGTGCTTCGCATCCGACGTTCGAATCCCCCAGCTAATTGTCGTGAGGGCCATTTCGACCGTAAAAGACAGCAATGTGATAGCATGCCCCGATTGGGCACGCTGCACCCAATCGGGCATCGAGTGAAGCGTGGTGCCTTTTTTATGTTTATGTGTATTTTCGAGTGGTTCCTATAACAGCGCTCCAACCAAAGTAGTATTATATAAACTTTTTTATTTGGAAAATGGCTTTGTCATAACAGTTATGCTATAATACAAACAAGAAAAGGAGAATGGAAACATGGTTAAAAAAATAAGTATAAAAACTATGCTACTTGTTGCTGTATTGGTTTTATCTTCGTGCGCACAAAATGTGGAAAACACCCTTGACGATAGCTCACATCAAGAAAGAGCAACAGATGGTGCGCAAACGGTTGTCAGTGCATCTAATCCGCCAAACAACGAGCCGCGTGAGATAAATGGCCAGTCAACATCAAGTGTAGAACCGCCTGCGGATGATAATAATAACGTTGTTGAGTTAAAATTTGCTGATGCTGCGATGGTTCTCAATGTTTCAGACACGGACTTTTTAGAGCATAACGGTAGAATTGTGATGGCGGCCAATTTAAGAGGAAATTACACAGGCTCATGGATAGAGCTTTTCGATGCGGCGAGCGGTAAGAGCTTGTATCATGCGCACTATGCAGAAACATACACAGGTAAAACACTGCGAATAGCGAGCAGCATTGAAGGGAGTGTTGCCTTTATTGTGGGCGACTACCAAATGTATTTAAACGTATTTGACCCGGCAATAGAATATTTATCAACCTCATCAAGGTCTATTAATGACTCAAACGATTACGAGATAATCTCCTGGACAAGCTCGATGTATCCATGGGAAGTGGGTGGTTGGAGTTTCACATCTACCCGTGAGGGAATCACTGCATCCCCGCATGTATCAGTAGATGCTTTTCCGTTCACTGTTTCTGCCGAGGAGATACTAAATCGCGATGAATTACCAATCATGAACTTAGATGCACCTGCTTATTTTGATGATTTACGACTGATGAATGACGGCACTGTCTTGGTGGCCACTATTATTTCAGAAAGTGGGCAATTAGGCAGTGTAGGTGTATTCGCAATAAATATATATACAGGCGAGCAACATTGGTTTACGGATGTGTTTGAAGTTATGGGCGGAGGGCTTGACTACATGAATGATCATGAAATAGGGGTTATTGGTGTGGAAAACTTACACAGGATTAGCCTAGTAACATGGGAACACGAAATAAGTGATTTGCCCGCAGTAGATTATTGGCCATACGCATCGTACGATTATGAGAACTTTGCCTATCTACTTCAGGTCGAAAATGAAAACATAGTGCATTTAGGCGACCCAAACAACCCATTGTATATAAAGAATTCAGAGGATTTATACCAGATTGAGATGACGGAAAACTATGTGATTATAATAGACTTTATAAATGGCGCAAGAAAAATACATATTGCCCCGTGGCGAGAAAATATTGCTAACTGAGGCTCTTTACCATGTCTGAAATGTGAACTGTTCAATGTAATATTTGTCAGCCGTTTATTCCACACAAAGGCACGCTCGGGTTTGCTGTTCGGTTGTAAACGCCCTCACGACACAAACCTGTCGCTACCACCTTGGTGCGGGAGGCGGTGCTTCGCACCTGACGTTTGAATCCATCGTATGTTTTTCGTGACAGCTCTTTCGACCGTAAAAGACAATTTAAAACACACAGTCCAGTGGACTGTGTGTTTTGTTAGCCCGTGGAGAGAAGGTGGATTGCGAACCAGCGTGGCGGAGCATAAACTTCGCCACGCTATTAATTTGTGTAAAGCTTAAAAAATATGCAAGTTTTAGCTAATACTAACCAAAAAATAAAAGCCGTTTAGGGCTTGTGTGTTGTTGTTTTGCTACCTACTGCAAGAGATACACACTAATAATACAAATGCAAAATACTGAACGACTATAGTAGCGGTGAAAATGTACGAAGAATCGCAAGACCGACCTTTTGTATAAACCGCAATCGACCTTGATAAGGATGGTTTTTTATCGTAATTTCTTTACAGCTATTTTGAGTTTTCAAAAAATCGCCTTTTATCTTCATCACAGCAGAGGATTTATAAATAAATGCACCACATTCGTAATGTAGCGCTAAACTTCTGTAATCCATGTTAATGGTACCGATTACCGCCGTTTCATCATCGCAAACGAACATCTTTGCATGCACAAACCCCGGGGTATATTCATAAATCTTAACACCTGCCTTTAACAATGAATTGTAGTAGGAGCGTGATAAAAAGAAAATCATTTTTTTATCTGGTATTCCCGGTAACATTAATCTAACATCAATGCCTGACTTTGCTGCCGTCATTAACGATACCATCATCTCCCTTGAAATAATAAGATATGGTGTGGTAATGTAGACATAATTTTTAGCACAGTTCAACATACTCATATAAACGTTTTCACCTACAGCATCCTCGTCAAGGGGTGTATCGGCGTATGGTTGAATAACTCCGTCAACCTTGTAGATTTGAGTGGGTGCATATCTAGTGTAGTCCTCAATCTTTTCTGTCATCGAACTCCACATTGAAAGGAACATCACCGTTAAATTATAAACAGCTTCCCCTTTTAGTACAACCGCTGTGTCTTTCCAGTGGCCAAACTTCATCTTTTGGTTTATATATTCATCGGCAAGATTTACACCGCCCACAAAGCCGATATTTCCATCTATAACGCAGATTTTTCTATGGTCGCGATTGTTGAATTTTGCATTAAAGAGATTAAAGAATCTGTTAAAGGCTCGGCAATCAATTTTATGACTACGCAATCTTTTTGAAAAGCCAATTGGTAGGGTTGTCATGCAGCCTAAATCGTCATACATAAGCCTTACATCTACACCTTGTCCTGCCTTTTCTATCAAAACCTTTTCTATCTCGTTCCACATCATGCCTTGTTCAATTATGAAATACTCCATAAATATAAACTTTTTGGCAGTTTTAAGCTCCCTTAACATCGCTTTCCATTTATCTTCACCAACAGGAAAATATTCAATCTCGGTATTACTGTAGGCAGGGGCGTTTGCAACACGCCTAATGTATTCCGATTGACGCATTACATTTGGGTTTGCGGTAAAAAACTGTGGATTTAATCTGTTTACTGCCTCCAGTCCTTTTGCCTGTTCAATATCGATCTTTTTTAGAAAAGCTCTTCGCTTTTTGCTTATACTCTGTTTTCCATATATCACATACACTACCGCACCAACTAAAGGCACTGCATTAAGAATTATAATCCAAGGTATTTTTATCTCGGGATATGTGTCTTTTATTAATATGTTAAGGGTTACAACAACATTTATAATAAGTAATATTACTACCAACAGGTCTACAAAACTACCAAGCACAAACACTAAAGCAACCCAAAAAGCCACCTGTAAAATAAGGGTTGAAGCTATCAATGCCATGCGTAGAAAAACAGTTTTATTCATTATATAAATTTCTCCATTTTTATATCACACCTGCAAAATTATACACACCATAATTTAAATTGTCAAATATTTTGAAGCCACAGTAAATTAATGAATTGTTTCTAAAAACTTGCAATATATTTGTTATTTTGTTAAAATTAAAAGGATATATAATATAAGGCACCAATATCGACACCCCAAATGTGCTTTATTTAAACAAGGATGTAATGCTTGCAATATTAGTCATCCACTTTTATACGCCGACCCCAGTATTGGACGGTAAGGTAATAATACCTACACGAAATGCGGGCTATGAAAACTAGCTGTTGATATTATGGTAATGCTACTATATAACCATAGTCAAGGTGGGGCTAATTTATTTATAGGCGATTAAGCTTAACAGGAGGACACTATGCTACCGATGATTGAGTTGTTTGGATATACTATATATAGCTATTCATTTTTTTGGTGGTTAGGTTTTGCGATAGTATTTATTGCAAGCTTTTTCTACAATCGTAGCGGTGTTGTGGGCAGGATTAATACGATAAGTTTTATAATCTTGTATGGGCTATTTATAGTAGCTGTAATTTATGGCAGTAAAATAATGGGCTTTATTGCTAATGTCTTAAGCTCAGACGAAGGCATCATGGTGATTTTTAGTGAGCCTATGCGTAGCCTTGAACAATATTACGGCAGAAATATGTTTTATGGCGGTATGTTGGCAGTAATTTTGGTTTGTGTTATATACTGTAAAATTTTTAAGATACCGCTTAAAAAGATATCCGGTATTTTTGCCCCATTTGCAGCTTTATTTATTATGTTTATAAGGTTGGGTTGCTTTAGTGCAGGCTGCTGTTATGGTGTGCCTTTTGCTTTTGGCAACACCTTTACACATTCTGCAAGTTTAGCGCCGATAGGTGTTGCGTTGTTTCCCACCCAGCTGGCAGAGGCCGCCTTTGGGCTTGTAATGTGCATCGTATTAATAGTTTTAGGAAGAAAGCAAAAGGAACAAAATGCATATCTAGGCATTCCTTTACTTGTTTTTTCGTACGCACTATTTAGATTTGTTTTAGAGTTTTTACGCGCAGATGTGCAACGGGATATTTTATATCTATCTCTAAGCCAATGGATATCTCTTGCACTTGCAGTTATTATAGGCATCTGGTATCTAAAGCGCAAAACAAAAACACCACTTGACAAACCCACCCAAAACGAATAATGGAATATTGGATTTGCAGCAATTTTGTGCGCAATATAACACGATGTCAAACCAAGTTATTGCGCACAAGTTTGCACAACCCATTTTATCAATATGGAATAGCCAAACATTTAAAGCTGTCAAAAACAACAAACACATAATTCTCAGTAACATCAAGAATATAGAGATTCCCGTTGCCAAACCTTTCAACTATGTTATTGCTTTCATCGGCAATATTAAAATGACTAATAAACCTTTTGTTAGCCTCACCCTCTAGCCTAAAGAAATCCTCATAGTTGTAGGTGTAGTAAAAAGTAAACTCAGGTGTTTCGATAATGCTTATCTCGTTATCATCGAGTTCAAAAAAAGTTGCAAAATCATAACCTCGTGTTATAACGGTATGCTCATTAAAATAATCAACAGATGCAATCATGGCCGAAAATACATCGGTATAAAACTGGTCTTCACCAGTCTTTATATTATAAATATAAAGGGCAATATTTCCACTTTGTGACATCTGATTGACCACGGTACTAACTAAAACAGAGCCATCATTAACAAGCCTAACATCATCAAAATATGGCGGGACAGCACCCTCATAGGTAAAGGTAAGCTCGGGATGATCTAATATAATATCATTCGAAATAAATATCTTATCGGCCGGATTATCTCCAACAGGGTTAATATAAATCCCATCATTATTTGAAATTACCCACCAAGCATTGCTTGGGTTATTTGGCGTTCCATCAAAAGAATCAGCATGTCCACCACCTAGCTTAGTGGCTAATTCATCCACAAGCGTGTCCACATTAACACCTAAAGTGTGAATGTAGTAGCTATCACCATCAATTGCTTTCAGCTGAACTGTATCCGAAATTCTATTATATTCTAAGCTGTTCTCAACTAAAACAGCTGAAATGGTTTCGGTTTTGTTTATCTTTCCGGTGAATTTATCAAAATAATCTATAATAATACTCTCATCATTCAAAGAATATACCACTACTATTTCAGTGGAAGTTTCCACAATGTCTTTATAATCATAGCTTGTGAAAAATTCTTCAGCCGATATATTTAAATCAATAGGGCTACTCAAAACTTGATTTTGCACTTCGCTTATGTCGTTGTTATCTGAAACTACTGTGTTTGATGATGAACTATTTAGGCTAGGTGATGTAGCTGTACTTTGTGAGCCTGTACTTTGCGAGGTGGAACTTACGGTAGAACAAGCCACTAACAAGGTTGCATATAGTATAATTAAGACAATTTTTATAATAATTTTCATTTTGATACACCCCTTATTAATTTTTATTGAATATCTATTATACAAAAAATTTTATCCAGTTATATAATACCTAAGAAAATGCAGATTACGAATCGGCGCAAAACGATATTTTCAAGCTGCTGCTGTTATTCTCTCACCTCATTTGGAGAGTCGAGTCCGTTTTCAAAATCCTTTGCATTTTGCATTGTAACGTTGGCTATAGTTATTAGTGCTGTATCTGTTAAAAACCCTTGATGTGACGTTAAGATAACATTTGGGAATGATAAAAGCCTTGCTACTGTCGTTGTGTTTAAAATATCGTTTGAGTAATCATCAAAAACAAATGACGACTCCTCTTCGTAAACATCTAAAGCGACAGCATGAAACTTTTGAGCCTTTATACCATCTATTAAATCGTTAGTATTAATTAGCCCCCCGCGCGAAGTATTGACAAGAATTACTCCATCCTTCATCTTAGATATAGAATTAGCATTTACAATGTAGCGCGTATTTTCAAACAACGGACAGTGTAACGATATTAGATCAGAGGTACTAAGTAAAAAATCAAGATCAACATAATTAACATCAAGGTTTTTATTTGGATACATATCGTAGGCAATAACATTCATACCAAAGCCATTGCAGATATTTATCATGGCAGCGCCTATCTTGCCGGTGCCGATAATTCCGGCAGTCTTGCCGTAAAAATCAAGTCCTACCAAACCTTGTAGACTAAAGTCATTTTCACGCACCCTATTGTACGCTTTATGTACTCGCCGGTTTGCAGCCATTGCAAGTGCAATCGCATGTTCTGCAACTGCTTGTGGAGAATACTCCGGTACACGCATTACTTTAACTCACACCTCAGCAGCCGACTTTAAATCTACATTATTATAGCCTGCACAGCGCATCAAAAGCAATTGTACGCCGTTATCTTTTATGGCCTTTAACACTTCGTTATCAATATTTGCATTGACAAAGGCACAAACAGCGCCATGTCCACCCGCAAGCTGTGCTGTATGTGATGTTAATTTGGCTTCTAAAAAGGTAATTTCATGCCCATATTCTTTTGCATATTTTTCGAAATATTGTAGGTCATATGTTTTTGTATCAAAAAAAGCAATTTTCATAGTGCACCCCTTTAATCATTTCATTGTGGGTATTATAATTAAATCTAACATAAGACACAAACTTTGTCAAACAAAAGTCTTGTTTTTTGTTTTAATTAACACCTGTTGCTGATTGCATAGTTGAAGCGAACACTCACACCAAAAGCAAAAATGTATCGAATGCTTTGCTGTCATGCTAAAAAGCAGTCTACAGCAACTATTTTGCCATGGCACTCTCTTGATAAAATAGCACAAAATAACTTGAAACACTCGAAATATTATGTTATAATTACTCTAACCAATACCAGTTGTAAAGGATTATATTATGCCAGGTCATGAGAATGTTTTTCACAACGCTGAACAAACTGCCAGTTCGAGAGAACAACGTGCTAAAATGATTGACCCAAAGCAAAAATATAGATTTAAATTATTTAAACGCAAAAAGAAGGTGGCTAGCCCGGAGCGCATGGCGCAGCTACGCCAGCAACATGAAACCGATCGTGAACTATTGCAGTTGGCATCACAGTATAACGACGAGGGGCTAACCGAGGCTGAGCGTATTGCCGCTAGGGCTGCATACGATCAATATCAGTTAGGCCGTTCTTCAAGCGCCGAAGGCCATGAAGGCGGAGTAGATATATCTGATCCGCTAAACCTTAAGAAATATACCGCAAAGGGTCTGTTTTCCTGGCTATTTAATCGCGGCCCACAGGGTGGACGTGCCGGGCACAAGGACACATTCGATGCCTCTGTCGGCCAAGAATACTACAAGGACGAGGATCTTGCAAGCGCCAATTTTGATACCTTTAATCCATTTGGATCAATGGCGGGGGATTCAACAGATGCCGCCACCGACACCGAACAGCAGCGAGATGCTAAAAAGCTCCAACGTGCAATGTTGTCACAGGTTGATGACATGGCATTTAGAATAGATGCTTCTGATGTTGATCGCAAAGCAAGGAACTTTCGCACCGGCAAGGTAAAACATCGAGATGGTACCGAAAGCCTAGACCTAACCGATCTAAACCCTGAGGCTAACACCGAGTCTCTTTACCGTGGAAAAACCGGCGCAATTAGGTCGTTTAATATGGATCCCGAGATAGCTATGGGTGAACCTTACCACGATTTTTCCGACCTTATTGACCAAGAACGTACCGACGCTCCTGATGCTGCAAGTTATACCCCCGAAAAGCTATCGCACTTTATCGAGGTTATAACTATTCTTCCAACCGAATCTTATCGTGCAATCACTAAATCTAAACGCATTCAGCTTCCTTGGAATAAGATAAAGCGTAAAGATGGCGAAAGCGATGCCGACTTCGCTGCCCGTAAAAAGCAGATTTTCGGTGCAAAGTTCTTAGAACAAATCAAGAGTGGAAAAGCCTATAAAGAATTGCGTGATAGACGCAAAAAACAAAAAGGCTTTAACGAGGATACAGATCCTGTCTTGTTATCCTATATCGCCGACCAAAAAATGACAAGTTATGACGCCCAAGGCAACTACTCTACTGCCGGTGCGGCCGGCCATGCCTATTTCAGATTACGTCAAAGATATAAAGATAAATTGGTTGGGCAATACAGCTTTGGCGTTGTTGGTGGAATCGGCAGCGACACCATGGCTAGCACTGCCCTAGTTTCAAACCCTGATCAAACCACCATGCAAGGCACTACCGGTGATGTAGTCGGACTTGGTGAAAAGGAGATTTCGGCACAACAGGAACTTAGTGCTGTAGGTTTTGTTAGGTCAGTTATCTCATCGGGTAGAAGCTTTAATCTAATGGGATACAACTGTACCGCTTTTGCTGTAGAGGCTGCTAAGGCGGCAGGCGTTAAATATAATTCTACTAGTACCGGCATGGGCTTAGCCGGCACCCGTACCAAGATGGATACTCCATTCGACCTCGTTAAAAACGAAGGAAAATATTCCGAACGGGCTGCCACTATAGAAACAGAAATCAGTGATGATGCTGACACTATTATACAAAGATATAGCGATAGATCAACAAGGGTTCACTCATCACTATACATGGGGCTTTATGAATTAGTTGATAGCTTCTGTAATTATTCACAACCGGATTATTTGATGAGCCGTGATGATTTTAATGCTATAGTTGACGGTGCGTATGAGAGAATAGCCGGTGATATAGTTTTAAAATACACCGGTGATTCAACCCTAAACACCCGATTGAGGAACGCTCTGCGCTCATACAGGGTATACACTGCCGAGATGGGTAACGATGAAGCTTATCTATCCGTGTTACATAAGGTTTCCGAAGGCTTGAAGGATAGTGTGCCCGGCGCTAAAGTTCTTCACGATGGAATCTCTAGTGCGCTTGCAAACCGTAATGATAAGGTTGCAAAAAGTGAAATTTTAGCCTTACTTTCAAAGGAAGACGTATATAGAAATGAACTTACCGGAGATTATGATACCGACCCCCAATCACAGACTAGCTGGTCGGACAAAGAGAAACAAGTTTTTTCTAAGATAAAAATATTAATTACAGGTGGAGATGAAAAAATAGATAGCAAGAATGCTACCGTTCAATCTAATTTATCTGAAATGCTCTCTTCACTTTATGCCGGAATTGATTTAAGCATTCTGCGAACAAAAATGCAAGAAGACAAGGATTATATTGTTGCCATAATGAGAGATATTTCAAAGGCAATTGCAGACACTGTCTCGCCAGCTGTTATTATCGCATTAAACACCTGCAAAGATCTGCGCACCTGCAAAATCGTTTTTCAGTTGCACCTGCTAGACAAGCCTGATATGGTTGGCAGAGTTGGAGCCGAGTTAACAAGGCTTTTTAGCATAAATAATCGCTTTGGAGAAAAATTTACACAGGACGCTGCAAGGTATGGCGATTTTTACGGCAAACTATTTATTGGCTTAAAACTGGATAAGGCTACCACAGCCGATGAAAAAATGGGTTCTATAACCTCCTTCTTACAGTGTTTTTACGAAAATAGTCATATAGATAAAATGAAGGCATATGGTGCCGACAAGCTTTTAGTGTTACTAGCAAAATCTTTAAGTGCAACAGCCGAACTTAGAGGGTTTAAGGCAGAAGATTTAAAATGCGATGAATATGCTTCCATTGTTGCCGAGTTGCATCGTCTTAAATCTGCGGCTACCTTCACCTCCCAATTGTGGTATGCATTTCATAGATTATGCCCATTATATGATGCCGGTAATACCGATCTACTTAGCCATCCTGATGGTTATGACGCCCCTAAAACCCCGGGGGATATTGCGGCTGCAAGAGCGGCAGAGGAAGCCGCGGCAGCAGCGGCAGCAGCAGACGCCGTTACCGCAAGGGTTGCTGCTGTAAAAGAGAAAAAAACAGCAACAGATAGCGCACGTGCTAACACCCTACTTAATATCGCCATCAGCTATGATCTTGGCGATGAACCTTACCCCGCTCCTATGTCTCTTTTAGATATGCAGGATATATATGCCCAACTAAAAACAAGATTAAATCCTCTCTTTTCACTTGATAATATGATGGATGATGACGCCATTACCGATGCTGTTAACATGGCTTGTACAACATTTGGTATAACGGTTAAGCCGGTGCACTTAACAAGCTCGTATATCTTAGATACTGCAACCAATATGCACCTAAGCCTATCATATAGTTTTTGCTTGTTCCTTATGGCTACCTTGGCTTTAGATGCCGGCACAGCAGATATGGATGATTTCACATCATTTGACTCTTTACAAAAAGTACTTGACGGATACCTAAAATCTGATGAGTTTAGTAGGTGCGTCAACACTGTCTACAAGATGGTAGCTGAGAACAATTACAGCCCCGATGACGAGGTTTATGGTAGTGGGGCTGACAGTGATAGTGTTGTAGAAGAGGCAGTTGCTGATAAAGCCACAGGTGCTGATGCCGATCCTGTTTTGAGCCAATATTTAAATGCCGCTAAGATTCTGGGGTTTGTTCCGGGCGATTTTATTCCAGCTGTTAATGGAACTGAAATAACTGAAATGATTGCGGAATTAGAGCCTGTTTTGGCTGCTACATTTGGATATGACACTGATAGCATTAGTGATGAGCGTGCGATTGAGCTTATTGTTAGAGCATCTACCGCCTTTAATTTAGGAGACCTAAAACTGGCCGAATGCACCGACTATGATGGACTATTAGGAAATATTTTTGATACCGTTTCTTTTGTATACATGTTATTGGTATTTTCAGTATGCAATGATGTAGCACGCGAAACTTCGGTAGCCAAAGGTTTAGCAGGTCGCATGGAAACAATTATCGTATATGCAGAACATCATCGCCTAGGAACCGCGTTCAAGGATGCTGTAAAGAACAATTTAACCCAAGGTTAAACCATATAAACAATAAAGGTAATAACAGTGAATCGAATTCCACGAATAATCACGCCCGTACCATATACAAGCATTGATAAATATCAAAGTGATCTTATGAACCTTGTCGACATTTTGTTGACAAGGCTTCTGTTAGATGAACAAAGCACTAAACCTTTTTCACGACACTTTGGCCTACCCATCACGCCGGAGCTTATTCAGCCGATATTAACTACTGAAAAACCACAAGACGATGGCATCAGCACTCTACTTTGGCAATCAAAGCTACTTAAATATAATCGCAAGATCGATACTCAGGCTGCAATTACAAGCGATCGTTCTATAACTCCGTATCATCACATTGCCTCTTCTTTCGAGCTAACAAATTTTGGAAGGCTTGCATTACTTTTGGCATTATGCCCCTACTTTGATAGAAAATACGAAAAAATATTTGATGTTATGGGGGATTATAAAGGGGTTGGAGCACCGTCCCTGGGCAGTGTTGCAGCCATATACCACTTAATGTACGGTGCAGATAACACGCAAGAACTTGCAAAGTTTTTTATCGAGGATGATAAATTCTCACTTTTGTTTGATCTGCAGGACGGTTTTTGCGGACTTGCATCTCCGTTAATTCCCAATAAAAACATTATAGGCGAGGCAATGGGGTATGTTACCATCGATAACAAGATTGTTAACAGCTGTTGCTACCATCTTCCTGATAATATGCAAAAAGCAACCCAGCTTGAACCGCCCCTTTACGGGAATGATGTAATTGAAAATGTGGTTAATTTAACGCAGAAAATCCTGAAGGATCAGGAATTCCATCGCCCACGTGGTATATTGTTACAGGGAAAATCGGGATCCGGACGAATGTTTTCGATCCTACACTCCACTACAAAATTGAGCTTAACAGTTTTAGAGATTGATGTTAATAAATTTATTGATACCGGCAATCTTAACGAGCGGTTACTCTGCCTTAAAAGGGAATATATTTTACGTCATCCTGTAATATGCTTAAGAAACTGCAACTACAACACCACCGATATAAAACGTGTGGCAATAGAACATGTTATAGACTTTGTGTCTGATTTTTCCCCACTACTTTTCATTACAGCTACGGCTGACTCGGCTATCGCTAACTACACAGCAAAACTGCTTATCTCCACCGTGGAGATCGTTGATCCCAGTTACAATAATACCGCAATGATATTACAAAAGGCATTTACAAATTATACCATTGCCGACGATGTGGACGAGGAGTTTTTTGCAGCTCGCTTTATTCTTACACCGGGTGACGTTAAGCGTGTACTAGAGTACTCCCAGCTGATAGCATTAAGCGACGGCGATAATGTAATTAAATCACAACATATTCTTTCGGGAATCTCAAAACTTAGAAAGCGCGAACTTGGAACGTTGGGCGATTTTATCACCTGCCACTATACATTCGATGACATAGTTACAACCCCAATAAACATAGATATAATGAAGCAGGCGGTTAATCATCTAAAGTACCGAAATGTGATTATGGACAAATGGGGGCTACGCAAAAAAAGCAGGTACGGCAATAACATTACGGTTTTATTTTACGGTTCCCCCGGTACCGGCAAGACCATGGCAGCACAGGTGATTGCAAACGAACTTGGGATGGAGCTGTTTAGGGTAGACAGTAGCCAGCTAACAAGCAAATATATTGGTGAGACAGCAAAAAATATCCGTGCTGTTTTCGATGGTGCAAAGGGCAGCAATTTAATTCTTTTTTTTGATGAGGCGGACTCAATATTTGCAAAGCGCACCAACCAATCAAACGATGCAAACGATCGTTATGCAAACAGCGACACCTCCTTTTTACTACAAAAAATCGAGGATTATGATGGTATGGTGTTGCTATCCACTAACCTTTTACAAAACATCGACGAGGCTTTTCGTCGCCGTATTACCTATATGGTAAACTTTGCACGCCCTGATCAAAGGTTAAGAAAAGAGCTATGGTTGCAACTTATTACCGAGGAAATGCCACACGATGATATTGACTATGATTTTCTATCCTCCTTTGAACTTGTAGGAAGTGATATAAAATCAATATTAATATCAGCATGTTACATGGCAGTTGCTGAGGGATGCGATGTTTCGATGTTACATATGATAAAATCTTTAGGGCGTTATATGCAAAAGAAGGGTACCCCACTTATTGCCGAGGATCTAAAACAATACCGCGAACTTTTCAACTTAATCGTATAGCTTAACATAAAACAATTCTGCAGTTAACAGCAAATCTGTAACTGCAGAATTTATTTTTAATAATATTATCTTTATTACTGTTACGCAAAGTTAGAATACTGCTTTAAATCTTTTTTTAACAAAGGTTTTCCATTTTTATGCATATGCTCCATAAGAGCTTTTATTATATACTCCATGCATAGATTATTTTTGTTTGCCGCAGCCATATAGCTTGCCGATATTAATATTGATTTTATATCACTTCCTACAAGATCAAATTCGGATAAAAAGTCAAAGTTGATTTCGTCACAAGGAATATTAGGGGATAAGACCGATCTCCACAACATCTCTTTAAGTTTCTTGTCCGGCTTGACTAGGTTTATCATATATGTCATGCGGCGCCGAAAAGCATCATCGATATTTTGCAGTAGATTTGTAGATAGTATAACCATACCATCATAATCCTCAATTTTTTGTAGTAAAAAGGAGGTATCGCTGTTTGCATATCGATCGTTTGAGTTGTTTGTGTCCTTTGTCCTTTTTGCAAACATTGAATCGGCTTCATCAAAAAACAATATAATGTTGCTGCCTTTGGCCCCATCGAAAACAGCACGAATGTTTTTTGAGGTCTCTCCAATATATTTACTTGTTAACTGGCTACTGTCTACCCTAAACAGCTCCATCCCAACCTCGTTTGCTATAATCTGCGCCGCCATTGTTTTTCCGGTACCCGGTGCACCATATAGCATTACGCAGACATTGTTGCCATAACTGCTTTTTTTATACATCCCCCATTTGTCCATAACTATATTACGGTATTTGACATGGTTTATTGCATACTGCATTAATGTCTTATTTTTTTCGCTTGTAACAAGATCATCTAACTGATACATACAGGGAATAAAATCACCCAGCTCGTAAAGCTGGCATCTACGAAGTTGAGATATTGAGTATAACACATGCCTATCTAAAACCTTATCACTACCCTCTTTGCATGCAAAATATTTTGCGTACTCCACAGACTTTTTCACCTCGCCCGGTGTAATCCTAAATCTTGCAGCAAGAGAGTGGTAGTCAAGCTCATTGTCAACACAACTTTTATCGTAGTACTTTGCAAACAAATCCAGCGTATTATCGAAATTAGGCTCCTGTGCATCTACAAACGTTAAAATTGCCTTCCCATTATACGAATAAATATCAGAGTCCGGTGATGCGGTGATAAAAAACAGGGTAAAAAACTCTGCAATATAATCTAAAATAGTATACGCCGCATTTTGCTCATCTTTGTATGCATGATAATCAAACTCTCGCAGGCAGATTAAACAGCCTTTAAGCATCGTTTCCCTTTTTATGCTTAAAAGTTTCCTATTAAGGTTTTCGCTTTCTAATAGTTTTTTTACATTAATTTCCATTATTGGAATTTTGTATGATTGTAGGGCATTGCAGATTACAAAAAATCTACCTGACCCCCACCTACCCCTTACGACTAATCCATGCGAGATATCATTATCATAGCTATCCATAGCTTTTTGCGTTAGGCTTTTTATTATAGCTATCTCTTTCTCTCCAAACAAAGGCTTGTCGGGTATTATGGTATTAGGGTGTAAAGCGCAAATCCCCTCTAGGCTTTCGCCCAACCCTTTACGACCCATTGCGTATGCAACAATAGCTTTATTGGGAATTAGTGGATACCGTGGACCACATACCCCAACCTGTACATCGTACAGTAACGAAAAGTTTTTACTTTCGGTAAAAACCTCTATCATCGATTCAAAGTCCTCGACATCGAATAACAAACCATACAGCCTTACAACTGTTCCGATACATACTGTGCCCTTACCGGAATATCCAGCAAGCATATCAAAAATTTTATCATATTTCTTGTCAAAATATACAGCTAAAGATAGTAATAGGCAAAGCTCTTCAAAGCGATTCAGCGAGAATACTTTACAGATATCCTCAACTACCGCAACGTTACCATATTTAATATTGATATTCTTATTAAATTCATCAACACAACAGTTAATCTCAGCTATGTATTTTTCATCCTGTGATTCATCTGCCTGTGTTAGGTAGGAAATCAGCAGATCGACATATCTTAACTTATCATCCCAATAATCCTGCAATGCAATATTAAAAGTTGTAGAAATCTCATTTTTATCGTTACTCAAAATAAAACTACTTCCTTTCCAAAAGCAAGGTTACGGATATTCATTGCTCCTACCTGTATTATACAAGCCTAGCTATTAATCATCTGCATACATTTTCATTCCTACCCTGCTTTACAAGGTTATCGTTGCAATATTTAATGCAATATGTATCCCGATCTTTTTAGCGTTTAATATTATATCGGATCAAAGTCACCACTCACATCGGGCAGGTTGCCACCTCTAAAAATTTTGTCTGCAAGCCGCTGCCGGCGGCTTCGGTAAATCGGCTCTGCCGGACCATATATGTCAACCCCTTCTCCAGCAGCACCTGCTTCAGGATCGTATGGTTCAAAGTCACCACTCACATCAGGCAAATTACCCCCTCTAAAAATCCTGTCAGCAAGTCGCTGCCGACGGCTTCGGTAAATCGGCTCTGCCGGACCATACATATCCCCTTCCCTCTCAGCAGCAGCCGGTGCGGGGGGACGTGGTACATACATAGGATTATATTCTTCTACAGGTGCCTGTCTTTCGGGTTCAGGTCTTGATCTTCTTAAACGATCTAAAAATGACATTTTTACTCCTTTTTACGACTATACATATTGTGAAATGACCTCTAACGCTTCCTGCTGAACGCGCATGCTTTTTAGGTTTTTTTCGTAGTTATTGCTAAGTTCTTTTTGTTGTGCATATTGTTTTGAAAGAACTAAATCACAAAGCAAACTGCTTGCATTTTTTGTGCTCATCGTGAATGACCGTAGATTATTAATAATCTGCCTGGTAATATCGTCGACTAATCTTTTCACCACCTCTTCAGATTCGCTAATCATAGCATGTGCTTTTTCTTTATCCAAAACTTTCTCGTCATATTTTAAGATCAGCGGTTTTTTATAATCATCAAAATTAATCTGCAACGGCGACAGCACGAGTTTACGAAGTGATTTATCCAGCATCCGGCCAAGTTGACATCCATTCGAGTTAGCATGTGTAAGCAACTCCTTCACCAGCTGCTCCCTTAACCCATCTGCCGCCATTAGCTCATCACCTAAAGATTTGTATAGTTCCCTAGCTCCCTGTTCGATAAAGTCTATCTCGTCGATAGCATCTTTAAGGTGTGCATATTCATATGTTTTTTGCCGTGTAATATACTCTTTATGCTCCTTATTCCAGCTAAGGGGATTCCACCAAACCCTATCACTTACCCAAACACCGACATTAACTACCTCTATACCATTTTTCACATTGGGCTTAATCTGTGCTCTACTCTCGAACAATCTTGTAGCATTATCAAACGAACTCTGCTCGATATCAGAATAACATTCGCTGAAAATCCGGTTAATCTTCTCCTTAATATCAATAATTTTACCGTTAAGCTGTTTAAGTTCATCTCTATGAGTACTAAACTGCTCATCCTCAAACTTCTCTATATTAGATAAAAGTATATCTTTTTGTCTATTAAGGTAATGTTTTAATTCACTGTTTGCCACTACAGCAAAAGATAGCTCTTTATCTTT
This sequence comes from uncultured Oscillospiraceae bacterium, assembly GCA_964370765.1. GTDB lineage: Bacteria > Bacillota > Clostridia > Oscillospirales > Ruminococcaceae > CAYJBH01. The sequence continues at coordinate 39,806 of CAYJKW010000007.1, read as the reverse complement.
TAGTAGCTCGTTTTTTTGTGATACCATCTGTAAAAAGGTGTCATTAACAGCATTAAATCCGGAAATGCTTTTTAGATTTGCCTTTGTTATCCTTGAATTTTTTGAAAGCTGTGTGTAGATATGATTACACAGATCGTTGTAGCTATTTTTGGGAGTTGTTGCCATCGCATGTGCAACTGCTGATATGTAGTAGGGGGTGTTACAATCGTTAAGAACCTCGACCACCTCTTTAGAGCAACCATTTTTAAGTAGATTGTCCCCAATATGTTTTACGCATTCTTTGGCACGGATGGCAAGCACATTTTTTAGCTGTTGATGTGCATCCGAAAAAGAAACCCCTTCCGACATTATATCAAGCAATGCATTATCATACTGACTGCCTATCAATATTAATTTTTTCACACCCTTTTGTGGAAGTTGCGACGTTATTAACTCAATATCGTTGCTGTCCATAAAGTAGCTAGCACGGCTAAGATAAAATGCAGCATCGCATCTTTCGATAAAATCTTGAGTCTTGACCCTACGTGAGGATACCGGATCGTTAAGCCCCGGTGTATCAACAATTGTAATGTTCTTAATCTCTGCTATATTCACCTTTAATGTAACCGACTTTACATAGGGTGTGTAGCTACCTGATTCACCCACATAATCCTCTAATATTAAGTTTATATCATCAAGGTCGACTATCTTTTTTTCCAGCCTTTGAATAGAAAAGCATTCATCTATATCTACACGGCTGTTTTGCGCCATCTCTAATATATCGCGTGCCGCCAGCACCTGCGGTGTATCAAAGGTGCTTCTTGCATTTTTTTTTAGCTCTGCCCACTCATAAACATCGTAAAATTCAACATTTATGCAATTTTGTTTAGAGTACTCTATCATAGTTAGTGTTGATGTTTTCGGGGTAGGTGCATATGGTAACAGCGAGGCGCCTTTAAAAAGAAGCGTGTTTAAAAAGGATGATTTTCCCGCCTTAACCTGCCCAATAACCGCAATGTTAAACTTACGATTCTCGCGATAAAAATCCTCAATTTTATCCTGAAAATTTTCGGATATCTTTATAATCCCCTCAACATCTATAAAGGAATCGTACTGCTTTAACGAGTCGTATATATCGTTGATATACGACAAAAACCTATCCTGTTGGTCCCTATTTGTTGTAGTATTACTGGCAATCATGCATCTTCCTTTAACTCGGTACAGCGGTTAACTATGTGTTTGACATTCAAAAGATCAACCTTTAACCCTGTAACATAGTCTACCTTGTCGTTAGGGTTAGTTTCTACCTGCTGTTCTACATTTTTGGCAATTCGTTCCTTTATTGATTTTGCAAGTTCTATCTGTTGTGACAGCTTTTCCTTATAGCTTTCAAGATAGCAATTTAATCCTGTCTGTAACCAGCTGTAAAGCGCTTGTGCTATATGTAAAAGTATAAATTCCCTTATTATTGTTTCGCCGTCCTGTTTTTTAATTCTTCGGTTAAGTTTTGATATTAGCAAAAGTAGTTCGTCGATAAACGCCTGTTCCTCCTTTAACATCGCTTCAACTACTGCAGCCGAGATATCAGTCTCTTTGGTTTCGCTGTAATCATCGGTAATTTCATAAAGGCTTAGTAGGCTATTGATCTTTTTTTGGTGCGATAAAAAATATGGGTAAATATTTGTATACACCTCCTTGTTAACATAGGCCGGAATTATCGAGTTGATAAATGCGACTACGTTCTGGCTTGATGTTGCAAGCATCCATATCGGCTCCACAAGCTCCTCTACATACTCAGCGATTCTATTTTGAGTCTGCTTAAGTTCTATGTTCACACCGGCAGCTAACTCCATTAGGGTCGTTTTATTTGTGTTTATTAGATTGTTAAGTTGTAGCTCGTGTTTTTCTAAAAGTCGATGTCGCTCCGGCATCGGAAGGTTTTCGATTAACACCTCATTCTTTAATATTGTATTTACAAAGCTACATATATATAATGTTTGAGATATCATCATCTGATTTTTTTCGTATTCCAGATAATTCTTTATATATTTAAAGAGGGAATGTAGATCTTTATGGTCCTCGCTTAAAAGTGCAGTGTGCACATTTTTAACCGGTAGATATTCTTTAATAGTGTTTTCTAAATATCGCCTACACCTTTGCACATCCTGGGCCGGTATTTTATCGCATTTCGTTAGCAGTAGAAAAAGCGGCTTTTCTTCCGAGGTGTAGGAGTTTAAAAGCTGTATGAAAGAGTACTTTATTACCGGTTCATCTGCGGCAACTATTAGTAAAAAACTATAGCTGTTAAACAGGTACTCTCTAACCCATCTCTCGTGTTGTTGTGTACCGGAATCGTATCCCGGTAGATCGACTAACTTAATATTTTTAATAGATTTGAAAAATTTGTTATTACAGTAAAGCTTTGCAACGTTAACATCCTTTAGGTCAGGCTCGGCCTCCCTTAGGTAGTTTAGATCTACATTATTTACTACATCACCCCTACAAAGGGCAAGTTTATTTTCACCATAGCCTATCTCTACCGGGGGGCAGGACTGCGGTACAATCCCTGTTGGCAACAATTGTTGACCCATCAAGGCATTTATTGCCGAACTTTTGCCGGTATTAAATGCCCCTATGATTGGTAGGGTTGCCGAATATTGCTCAATATAGTTAAATATTTCAAGCTCGGTCTTAATATCTATATTGTTTTTTAAGGCAATATCTTCAATTTTTTCTATGTAGTTGCAAATGTCTGACAAATGTTCCTCCAACGTTATGTTGCTGCTATCCTACAACAATATATCCACCAAGATCTATTCCATCCACCGTTGCGGTTTGCGGGGTAGATATATAGCTGTTTACATCAAGATAGCAGTATGTATCGGTATGATGTGATTTACGTAGGCATACAAGCTTAAACTTGGTTCCTATTCCGCTATAGCTTTCTATTAACTTTTCTAGCTCTTTTTCCGTTACCCCAAAGGATTCCCCTACCTGTGAAAGATTTAGTATTACGGCAAAGTGATTTCTGGTGTCGCCGTATAGCTCCATCGAATGTTTATTGCCTGGTCCAGCTTTTGTAGACCGACTCCACTGAAAATTCTCGACTATATGCGGTGATATTCCGGTTACAAGTTTTATTATCTCCTCTAGTGCCCTACGTGTACCCTTACCACCCTGAAATAGATCTAAGTTTTTTATCATATAACGCAGTTGATCATTGTCAAGCAGGTTTAGATGGTCGTCCATGCCAAGCCACGATGCAAGTTTAATAAGGTTTTCTCCCTCCGCCTTTTCGTAGTCCAAAAGATTTGCAAGCCGGTCAATTTGTTGTTCAATATCAAGGTACCTTGACTGCATAACAGCAATGTATCTATCAAAAAAATCATTGCCTTGATATATTTCCGGCATATATTCGCTAAAGCTGTATTTAGGAAATTCTAATCTTAAGCCATTAATAGTAGCATCGGCACCCTCCTTTAGAACAGTGCCAATATAAACAATAACAAACCGCCCATGCAACGAATGAAGTATTATATCCTGTGTATCGATATACCTTACATGATCAAATGCACAAAGCACCCCTGCCTTTTCCTCGGCCGAGATATTATCGTCAGTGAGAATATCGTTTAGGGAGTAATTTTTATCGTTGTAGTAAAATTCTGTCTCGTTTGTCACGGCCACAACTACCTCTAACCGAAGATCTTTAAAATCGCCCTCAATTATAAGACGGTTGTATGTCATATCTTCATCACCAGTGTCAAACAACGGTGTGATATAGTAAGCTACATTCTCGCTTACACTAAGATGAAGATTTTGCTTATCATCCGATTTAAAGCCGTTGTAATACCCCTTTTGCAACGACCGCTTATAGAAATTCACATATTTCAACTGTGCTTTCATGCTACACCCATTCCGTTTATATTATAATGCAGGTCAATCTAAACAAACTCTATTCCAATTTCGTTTAGATAGCTTAGACTATCGGGGTGAATCATAATATCACCCTGTTCGTTTTTATATCCGCCGTTTCCGCTATATTCAAGCGATAGATCACCTATCGCCTTCACGTTCGGATGTAGTTCAAGGGCTGAAAACAACCTACCGTAATCTACTGCCTGCCCAAACTCACCACTTTTCACACGGTCCACCAAGGTGTGTATAAAGGAATGCAGCTCTTCTTGCAACTCATCGCTTTTTTCTAATAGTACAATACGTCCATACACACTAACTCCTACATATCTTGCAGGTATAACCTTAATTTCAGTAGTAAGAAGCCTATACTTATTAAGATTAGCGGCAATATTCTTTTTATATGATTCAGATAATATCGGTAGTTCACCGCCAAACTTGGGTTTTACCGCTAACATTACCATATTAGAAAAATATGGTTCGTGATATGCATCGCTGTAATCCTTTACCGATATTACATTCATACTATCGATCATCAGTCCGGGCGTATCCATAACAATTTTTCGATAATCATCTGCCGTTACGGCTCTTGTAACCGCTGTTATCTTTGCTTCTATCTCCTTTTCCAGCTCATCGGAGTTCTTTTTACTGCTTCCGCCTGTGGCACTCTCTAGGTTGCTTATTTCGTAATCGTAACCTTCCTCTATGCTATTAATACGACCCTTCATTACATTGCCGCCCTCATACTTCGAGGTTTTAACGGTGGATACCATAACCGTCAATCCCTGTTCGGGCTGTACTCCGTTTATGCTATCTCCAAAATATATAAATCCACCCTCACGGTCATAGCTAAAACATCTTCTATCATATCCTTCGGAGGCAACATCCTCACTGTAGTCCCAAATTTCATACTCAACAACGCCTGCTTGCTCTTTAACAAGTGCAATCGAAAGTTCGCAAATACTACTGCTTTGCGCATCAAACTGTAGCTGCTGTCCTGCGCACCCATCGGTAACGCCTAGTATTACCGAGTCCTTAATATCACGATCGCAGACAAAAACTACAAACACATCGCCCTGTTTTGGCTCCGCCTTGTTAAAAACTACTTTACGCTCATTTACCGTTTCACCCTGTGCTATATCGCATAGATTTTCAACATTCTCACTACTGTACCACTGCCGGTATATCTCCCCCTCTTTTTTTGCAACTATTATTATATCCCGCTCGTGAATACTACAATCAATTTGCAACTCCTTTGCACCTTGATAAACCAGCATATGCCTATCGGCATAGGTGTTTGTCTGCCTAACCTGTAGGCAGGCGGTAAGAATTCGCCCTATGGCAGGAAGCACATCATACTCATTATCTGTAATTAAGCAGCGTAGATAAAAGCCTTTTTCCATATCTGTGCCGGTATATTCAGCCGCCAATCCTTCTATAGCTAGCTTTACAAACCCTGTACGAAGAAAACCGCAGGTCTCATCTCTAATTACGGTGCAAGGCACAAACGACTTACCGTCGAAAAACTCCCAGTTGCAGGTGGCAAGCGAAAAATCGGAGTTAAAGCTATTTCTCGGTGCTGAGTCAAGCTCTATATATACATCAATACTATCGCTAAATTGATTTTTAAAACCTATATATAGACTACAGCTATCCTGATTATCAAGGCTAAACACCTCTGCATAACTTCCATCTACACCGGCAAAACGGGTTGCATTTTTCTTCTCTGCGTTCAGCTCGTTGTATATTGCCACAACAGGGTTGTTGCTTGCATTAAAACTCTGCGTTGTTTCAAACACTATATCATCGGCATAAAACTTTGTGCCCTTTGGTAGCCTTATTGCATCACCTTCAAGCGCAACATAGCACGTTGCAGCGGTAGCAATCGAATCGATTCCCAACAACTTTAGATATTTTAGTCGATGCTGCTCGCCGGTTGCATCAAGATAGTAGTTTAAAGTATCGATTAGCCAGTAGAACATCTGAAGTGTAGTTATTCCCGGATCGTGGTGGTTAAGGTCTGTCCACTCAATATTTAATCGCGGTATCATTCTACGAGCACGCTCAAACATGCTGTTAAAGTTCATGTCGTCCAGCTGTGGAACGTTTAGCATTTTTATGCCTCCGTTTTAATTAATCTCTACATAGACAGTATGTTCACCGTTGATTGCTATTGCAAATGGATTCGTTATCACCTGTTCTATATCCTCGCTTATCGCAACCTCCCTACCCTTGGAAACTGCCGATGCTGATATTCGTATTATTGTAATATTATTACTTTTCATTTTTATATATGCAATCAACTGTTTTACGGTTGGTAGGCTACCTATGCTCCAACCATTTCCGTCAAATCCACCGCTAAGTGGATCAATAAACTTACATATCATCTGCTTAGTTCCGCTTTGCAACTCGTAAACATCATCATATTCGCTACATCCTATCCAGATTTTAACGGCGTAAGGAATAAACTGAGGCTGAGTAAGCATTAATTTTTTACCCATAGGCAATATATTACTTGACTGTATAAGCTTTTTATAGATACTATCCTTTACAGATGAAAAGATATGGTTTCCCTTTTCGTACTCCTCGATAAGCAAAGCAACTGTCACTAGATCTTCATCAACATTTCCATGCTTATCTATGCCACAGACACTTTTTGTCTGTTTAACGCAGTAGGAAATTTGGGATATTATATCAAAATAGTCCTGCGCTGTTACCGCCCTACCCCTTGTTTTCAAAATGTTTGAAATAATCTTAGATGAGCTCTCCACATTATAGCCATCATATCCGCCGTATGCAGGGACAGGATTAACTACACTGCTGACATATTTAAGTGATTGTTCGGTCTGATCAATTGCCCCAATCGGAACGTTTGCACGACTTCCTTCATAAGCCTGATAAACTACCTTTATCGATGCAGCTGTTTTAGATACTGGGTATGCTGCAAAAATGTTTTTATCAAACTCTATCGTGCCCTGAGTTAGGTCTATAGTATAGTGTCTACCCCTTTGTGTAAAATGTGAGCGCTTTTTCCACTGAACCCAGTTTTCCTTATCCGGCTCGGTCTCGTTATATTCGTTTACAAACACATCTGCTTTAATAAGGTTTGTATCGGTTAGCTGAAGAATTATGTTACTCTCTTCCTCTTCCAGATAAAACTCTTGTGTGCGTGATCGGTAGTTATGAACCCTTACCATATTAGGGGTAATAGAATATATTCTGGGAAGGTTACTTTGCAGAGATTTGTCGTTTGATACCAGCCGTATCCAATAAAGATTCTCACCAAACAGCTGTGACTGTTTAGCATCGGAGGGAATTAGCATCAATATATTGCCTGAGTATAAAAAACTGCCGGTATAGTCCACCGTTTGAATGGGGTGAAACCCATCGCCGTTAAGATATTCCACTGTGTAGTTTACAGGTATATCCTCACTGTTTAGAACTTCAAAATAAAAGCTTGCAGGGCTACCGACAGGGCTTTTATCAAAACCAAAATACATGCTAAGCCGCTGTGCTTCCTTGTTATAAAACAGCTTAATATTTCTTTTTTTGTTTAGGGTATCTGTTATATCAATTATCTCAAAGTTGTTCTGTATCCTTGCTATATCCGGCATTACGCCCTGTGTTTCATAGCTGTAAGAAAAATTCAGCTCGGAAATCATGGGGCAGAATACACGGTTCGGAATACTATAAAGATTATCTGCCCTTAGTAGGCGCATCCTTAATCTGTATCCGTCGGTGGCTTCTTCGGGGCTTGCCATATCGGTAGGGCATCTAAAGGTAACGGTTATATTTCCATCCTCGCTACCATTAAACAGTGTGGTTAGGTGCTCTTCCTGTAGCAACCTTTTCCACCCTGATTCAGCTAGATACTCTATTATAACATTATCGGGCTTAACATCGGGCCTTTGTAGGGTTTGTGCCGACCCCTGTTTTTTCATAACGATTTTCAGCTCGTCGTCCACCTCATATTGCGGTAATTCTTGATCTACCACATCAAAGCCAAGATTAAACGACATATCGATGACAGCTCCCCTGCGCGATAGTACCGATCCGCTTTCTATTCCACATTCCGCATAAATTTCAAGCGGTTTTCCGAACGGACTAAAGGCCTGCTTATTCTGTTCGATACCACCTACCGTTACAAGCTGTGCCGGTATATTTTTTTCGGAGAAAACAGCACCTATATTGCTTATCCCGATATCGGATATCCCGCAGGAGTCTATAGCAAGTACATAATACTCCTCATCTCCCATGGTGGTTAGCTGTGGTTGGTAGCCCGTAATATCAAGCCATATCATATTGTTTTCAAGTGTCGGACTAGGCAGCTCCCACTGCGAGTCCGGCTCGATAAATTTGTAGCTTACCTGCGATCCTGTAAGGTAGCTTAACACTGTTTGGCGATCATCGTCCTCTACCGTCTCGACACTTAGGCCCAAACGCAGATCACTTAGATCATCAAAGATGTTTTTAAACCCTAATAAAAGCAGGTGCTGTGTCTGATTTTCACCTGATAGATCAAATACACCCACCCCGCCTTCGATGCTCTCGGCATTTTTTCCGCTATAAAGACAGCTAAGGCGATCGGTCTGTTTGTCGGTAACAAAGATGGACTCTACCCTTGCTTCGGTAGTTGTAATTGCATAGTCGGTTTCAAATGTTATTGGTGTATCACCGGTTGGATTATCTGCTAAAAGAGTGGTTGCCTTAGGAATATAAGCCCCCTCGCCACTTCCTGTTACCGCCGTAAACTTTACATAGCTTTTAGCACTTGCTATAGGTTCCTCTACAAGCAGGTCAAACAGATTAAGATATTGTATCTTGTGCTTATCCATAACCCGAGAAAAATTATCCTCGGTATGGTTTAACATGTCATCAATTAGCAGGGCAACAACACTTCCTGCATCAGGATTTTGTTCATCAAATCTCCACTCAGGAACATATGAACTTGCTAGTTTTGCTAGCTTTTCGTGTCGCCCTGAAAGTTTAATTTCCGCACTCAACGCTTCTCTCCTCTTTTAAGAAAGTTATTCCAGCCCTACACCCTCGTATAGATAATATGGGAATACCAAGTTATTTGGGTTATTGGTTGCCCTTACCACATAGCCTATATCAATAATCACCTTACCGTTTACTATATCTTCGGTATCGACCGATACAGTAACATCTATAATTCTTGGTTCCCAATACGAAAGTGCTTTAAGTATCTCGAGCTCCATCATATAGACTGACTCGGTATCGGGAAGGTCAAAGATATGATCATGAATATCGCAGCCAAAGTCCGGCATCATGGCACGCTCTTTTAATCTTGTCATGATAACGATATATATAGCTTCTTTTATATCATCCTCCCCCTCTGACATCACAAATCTACCCGTTGCACTATCCACTCGCGGAGGGAAGCTCCATCCTCTTCCTAAAAAATCTGCACTTCCTGCCATTACTCACCTCTAATTTACCTTTACCATTCCACCGCTTATCGTTGTCATTGCCCCGCCCTTAAGCTCTGCTGTCTGTTTTCCGTTGAGTGATAGCATTCCACCATCTATCGCTGTTTTCTGTCCACCCGATATAGTTGCTGTCTTTGATGATTTAATGTTTAGCATATCACATTTAATATCAAGGCTACCGGAACTACCATCCATTGTGATCTCACATTTGCCGGCTTTTATTGTTATCTTTTTGTCAGCAGTGACACTTAACATCCCGCCTTTTGCATCTATCTCGATAACATTTTTAGAATCCTTATCGGTTATTGTAATAAGTTCTTTTTCATCCGCTATACTTAACGTTAGACCTTTGGGTGTTTTTACGATAACCGACTGCTTGTTTTCCTCGTCCGAAAGGGATAACTCTACCTTTCCCTTTGTTTTAAATAGCTTGTTTGTATTTTTATCAATATAGCTTTCCTTTATCATTGCAGCGTTTGCAGGATAAAGACTACCAAGTACAAACGGACGTTTTTTATCTGCGCCCATAAAGCCGATAACCACTATATCGTCTATCTCCGGCAAAACATATCTTCCATAGGCTGCACCTGCATACGGTTGCATTACCGGTATCCAGCCGCCTATATTGCTATCCTTTTTAAAGGATGTAAGCTCGACCTTTACCATGCCTGCAAATTCTTTATTATTATTGTCGGTTACAACCCCCTGTATAAAATCGCCTACATGCCTAAATTCGGGATTGTTGGTAAATTGGCCACCTGACAACAAATCGGTTATAGAGCTCATAGTGTCTTTAACCCTCCTTCAAGCGATGTAATAAATCCTGACTCCTCGGTATAGCTGTGGCTAACCTTTGTTATATAAAAACTCTTTTTTGCCAAATCCATTAGGCCTTCTAACTTAATAAATCTTCCCGGAACAATTTCCGGATTTCCAACACAGCTAAGTTGTAGTACACCAAAGTCCCTTGCTATACTTTCTGTTAAAACCTCGACCCTTTTTTTTGCATCTTCTGCCGATGTTACGTTGGAATCAAAATATGTTCTTTGAGTTTTTGAGAGCATCTTTTTTGCTGTACTTCCTGTGCTAAACTTACCGCTTAGTTTTGCCTTACTTGAAATAGCCTGATCATTTTCGGGATTAATTCCAACGACCTCTAAAGTCTCTACAAGACCTGACCCGCGTAGTGAAAGGTTTGCTGTAAGCACACCACCTTCGCCGCTTTTCATGGTAAAGATTGGTGATGTCATCGTTGCTTTGCTTCTAAAATATGCCTTTCCGGCAATTATAAAAAACTCGCACCCAAAGTATTGTGCCTGCTTTATAATAAAATTATAGTCGCTTTCCATATTAAGCTGGATAGCCGCTACCTCCGGAGTGGTAAGATTTATCTCTTTACCTTTTAGGTACCCACTTATCGGTTGTTCACCAAGCAATGCCGTAACAACCTGTGATATCTTTTTTTCTTTTCTTATCTCTAGGCGCTGAATTTTCATCAACAGGCATTTTGCATCCATGCAGGTAACATTTATCTCGGGTGGCGAATCTCCATCAAAATTATAGCTAATCTCGGTAATAAGGCCTGTAAAAACAGGTATTGTAGTAATATATCCAAGCTCGATTTCAACCTTTGTCCCGAGTTGTAGCTGTTTAAACGGCCCCTTTGTGCTGAAATTTGAATTTTTAGGATCATACTGTTCAACCACGGTGAAACTTGCTCCTGAGGCCTCATATCCTGCTGTAAGCTCAACATCTAAGGCACCTACTCCGGCACCGAACTTTTCCTTCATGTCCTTACCATCTAACATGATACGATAGGAGGGAGTCGTAAAGTTACGGTATTTTCTTTTTAAAGAAGATATGTCCGTAACATTTTTCATTAAGTCCATTTAACACCCGTGGTTTGTTTTATCTGATTGAGGGAACTTTTATGTTTGCTGCCACCTCCACCTTGCGTGGATTTAAAATATTATTTGCCTTTGCTATTGTTTTCCATTTCCCGGCATCATCATACTCCTCGTGTGCCATCATCCAAAGTTGCTCACCCTGAACAAGTGTTCTGCTTTTTGTGCGATCGGGGGACTGAAATGGAGATGCTTTTGTTGTTAATAGTTTTGATGTCTCCTCTCCCTCTATTGTAAGGTTCATCTTTGCCTTAACCGGTGAACCGCTGGGAGAAAACATTGTGTACTGGGTGGAGATGGAAGATACCTTTCCAGTAAAGCTCATTGCACCCCATACAAACTGCACCTTTGGCGGCGAATGAAGATCAGGATCATAAGAGGTTAGGTCCAAAATATGTGCCGCAGCGGTAACCGGTTTTCTTGTTCCATCAATTGTTTTTACACCTGCCGTTGCAATGTCAATTGCCCTTGCAGCCTTGGACATCGCACCACCATGGCTTACCCTACTTACGGTGTCAAAATAAAGGGACACACTAAGTGATGTAGTAGATCCTTTAATAGCCTGTGTAGTTCCGTCGGTATCGCGCCCAAGCTCGGTCTGCTTGTCAAGCTTTACCCCCCTTGAAATAGTATATTCTGAGGGATTAAACTGCACATCTATTCTTGCCGTAGGCTTGTCGTTATTATCTAACAGCATAATTTTGGCTTTTTTTAGCGGTGTCGAGCCGTACACCATCTTCTGATAAGCCTTTGTATTGGATATCCTGCTTGTAGCCCTTGAACCGGTTTTATCGGATAATACCATTAGTTCAACCCCCTTCTTTGCCTTTCGTTACGAAGTCTTGTTTCAAGTTGCTTGTATACCTTTTCTGCAATGCGGTTAATCGGTATGCTGTCAGTAAGCAACTCATTAGCCGCCTGCCTTGTTTTATTGTCTGCTGTAGTTATTCCGGTACTGCTTTGTGTAATATTTTCTAGCGTCTCGTTTACTGTATTTGTCTGTATTTTTTTTGTCTTTTTTATGGTAATAATATCGTCGGGCTGCTGTTCCTGGACCTGCGTCCCCTTTTCTACAGCCTCCTGCTTATATAGCATATTTACCGCTTTTATCGGTACAGTTTTGTTTTCTACGTTTACTGGTTTAGCTATCATTGCTGTACTGCTGTATGCCAGAATATCGACATTTCTACTCTGCCCTTGGTTATAGATATTCGTGTTGTGTTTATAATCAGCTTGATGACTGTTTTGTATATTCACCGTATCATTATTGATAGTTGATAGCTGAAACTGTTGTCGATAACTGCTTGATTGGCTTATGTCATTGGTATGGCTTGTTAGGTTGTAGTTGCTGTGAAGTATACTGGTTGCCATGAAATTATCTGTAGTTGTTGTGTTATCGCCGTTTATTGTGTTGTTTTGCGCTTTCACCTTAAATGTATGGTGATTAAATACTGTTTGGCGATCTATCGATGTATTGTGTTCGGTTTGACTCAATGTTTTGTGTTGTATAAAGGCATTGTCATGCTGTAATATATTATTCGTTTTATTGTCACCTTGTATCGAAATAGTAGGGCTGTGATGTATTGAAGTTGAATCACCGTTAAGAACAGTGATGCTATTATTTAAATTAAATTCATCTGCATGTATTGTTGGTGCAGTAAGATTGGTTACACTTCCTGTTTGAATAACGGTATTAGTGCTACGAGCATCTATACCATTAGTTATATTCGCCGTGTTTATTGCTTTTAGTGTTGTGTTTTTGGATATTTGCTTTATGGTTTCGTTATTAAAAACCATCTTTTCTGATTTAATATCTAACTTTGCCTTTGCGTCATTAACAACAATATCTGCCGGTGTAAAATATGTTGTATTAACACTCCCCCCTACAGGCTGGCTGTTCTGATTGTTTTGATTGTTCTGCTGCATCGACCTGGGTGTATCGTGCCGTGGTGCCGTTTGTTTTGTTAGTATGATATTTTGCTGTTTGTTATTTATCTGAATCTGTTCTTTTAGAAGCTGTTGTGTCTTATTAATTATTGTTTCGGTGCTTGTGGTTTCTAACGCCTGCCTACCATCCTTACTATAGATTATCTTCGCCTTATCGCCATCCTGTCTTTGCGTAACAACTGTATTTTTATAGTGTCGTGCCGGTCTATTAATTACATCGCTACTTGTGATATGGTCCTTTGGTATAGCCGTGTTGCCTATCTCTTGCGGTGTATCAGCTTTATTTAAGGTGCTTTTATCTTCTTTATCTACCCTGTTTGCTTGATTTATCTTGCTTATCTGGTTTGTTTGGTTTGTTTTGCATATCGTAGTTGTCTTGGCCACTTGCTTTATTGCATTATTAACCGAGGTGTTAATATTGTTTACCACACTGTTAACAATGCTTTCCTCTGTTTGCTGTTGATGATATACTAGATCTGTTCCAATATTTAAATTGTGTGTTTTGCTAATATTTTGTTGTGACAACTGGGCAGTATAAAGGTTGTTTACCTGCCTCACCGTGTCCTGTGACAATGATATTATCTGCCTTGCGGTAAGGTGTACAAGCTCGCCTACCTTTTTAATGTTGGTTATATTTAGTATCTTGTTTTCTATATGGCTTTTGTTGGTACTCGTTACGACATTCGTGTCACCTTGTTTGGCTGTAACATTGTTTACAATTTTATCCTGTACTGTAAAGTTTTGCTGCGACAACATCTTACTGTGTCTTATAACAGTATCTGCCTGCGTCTCGATGGATTTCACCATCATTCTGTTTAAAAAGCTTAGGTTTAATGCAATGTTTTGTACATTTGTATTATTAATATTGTTGGTTATATAATGGATATCTTCAATATGTGTGATAAATCGATTGATTATCGGCGCATCTGCCTCTACCGGAGCATGCTCTAGCCACACCATCTCTGCCTCCTGTGAAATGGAGGAGATAAATGTTGTATGCCTTGCGATAATATTATCGTAAATATTGTTGTTTAAAGATAACAGCATCTAAAGAATTCCGATTAGTGCGGTTGCGGTTGCAAATTTAGCTTCAAATGTTTCATATGTAAGCTCAAATCGTTCAATTAGCAGCTCACTGCTGGAGGCATCGTAGTCGCTACATGTCCACTTTTTGACAGTTGCCCCACCCACGAAATAAATTTTAGCAATGCCACCATCACGGTCATATACCAACAGTACTATGTCGCCCACTATCTTTTGACCCGGTTTAAGATCTGATGCCTCTTGAAATGCAAGGCCACGAAAAGCAATTCCTCGCTCTAAAACAAGGGTTTTTTCGGTACTGGCTTGGTTGCTTATAACATGAACATAGTCGTTAACCCCACCCTCTTTAAAGGTTTCGGTTTCAAAGCTAATTTCTATATTACTTATCTTTGAAAAACCCATAGGCATAAGGTTTACTATCGCAGTAAATTTGTATCCCGGAAATGGTTCCGGGCGTTTATTTATTATAAAATCTGACGTAAACGACATCTATTCCTCCACCCTACAGTTCAAAAACATTTTTAGGAGCATTGGTTGTCTCCTTATGTATTTTTGAAATTTCAGCACAATATCTGCGCCTTGTTTTGTGATCCAGCGTCATAACGGTACTGTGTTCCCAGTGATAGTAGTAGCTAATAAAGGACATTTCCTTATAAAGCTCATCCTGTGGGTATACCGCTATTCCGCTTGTGTAAAATTTACCGTTTGCTCAAACTTATGGCCACATTCAGGGCAGACACAGCTATCTGTCATTGGCTCTATCGCATTAATATGCTGATACATGCTTTGTAAAAATGCAAGGTCGCTTGAGAACAGTTTTTCTACAATTCGCGGATCCATCCTTGGCACAGTTCCAAGCGATTTAATAACCCTTGAAAGCAGTATTACCGTAAGATATCCCGGATTAGACACAACGCGTGGGTCCCGAAGTGGTAGGATTTCGTCTGCCGCAGTAGCAAGACGCATCACACCTCTTTTATGTACTACACCATCGTTATCCACGTAACCTTTTGGAAGGTCAAACTCAAACTCCGTTAAAAATTGTTCGTCCATCTACACACTCCTATTGCTATGTTGCAACACCACTCTTGGAAGCTGATCGCATCGGCCTCCAAGAAGTGTGTTGCTGAAATAAACTATATCGCTAACTACGAATCTCTACGCATTTCTTCGAATGCAATCTCTACGCTTTCAAAAGATATTTCACTGCTGCTTGCATTAAAATCTGGCGCTGTGTATTTGCAGGGCCAAGCATTTGTAAGGGTCCAGCTTGCAATATCTGTGTGGCTGTCATCCTGAAGATAGATGCTAATATCAGTTACCCTATCCTCGGCAGTAGCCTTATCTCCTGTGGAGATGCCGGCAACCCACTCATAAAAGCTCATATTCTCTGTCATACCCCATTTTAGAGTAACATTGCCGTACTTTGTAAGTCCCGGCATTTTGCGTGGGGAGTTAATTGCCTCGGTACCCTCACGATACTCGACAACATCAATGGTAGCGTCAAATCCGCTTACCTCCGAAAAGGCCGCAACATCGATACTTCCTATCTCCACACGGTAGTTATATTTTTTGTATGGATAAACATTAATAGCCATTTAACAAATCCTTCCTTTCGGTATATTTTTTTATTCAATGTACGCTGTATGCGGTTACTCCTTCATGTACTGTGTAATGCGGAAGATAACAAACTCTGCCGGACGGCTTGGTGCTACACCTATTACACAGATTAGACGACCGTTTAGAATATCCTGCTGTGTCATGGTATCTCTTCCGATGTTTACAAAGAACGCCTCGTCCTCTGATGCGCCTACAAGTGCGCCGGAACGGTACATATCTCTTAGGAAGGATGCAATAGTTCTTTCAACCCTTAACCACAACACCTCATCGTTTGGCTCAAACACGGCCCAGTTTGTCTGTGATTTAATGGTTTCTTCGAGATAGATAAACAAACGTCTAACGTTGACATATTTCCATAAAGCATTACTGGAGCAGGTTCTACCACCCCAAACACGGATGCCCTGTCCCGGTAGTGCACGGATTAGGTTAACACCTCTTGGGTTTAGTATATCCTGCTCTGCCTTGTTGTAAAGGCAGGATAGACCTATACAGTTATTTACCACCTCGTTTGCAGGTGCCTTATGAATACCCCTTGTATTATCGCTGCGTGCATAGATACCACATATTGCACCCGATGGAGGTATGTATGATGGTTTCTTTGCAGCCATGTCGTACACCTGTATCCAGGGATGATACATTGCAGCAAAATCGGAGTCCACTATCTCACGATGATTTAATAGATCCTGTGGTTTTGTAATGTCTGCCGGCATATCAAGAACTGCAAAACGGCTTGCAAGATTTTGGCAATGTGCAACAAGTGCAAGTTGTACCGCCGGTGTAACAATACCCGGAATTGCCATTATACTAACATTTGTAATCTCTTCAAAGGCAGATAAACCTGTACGCTTGCCCGGACCACCGTCTGCACCAATAAACATAGATGCATCGTTAGACTTACAATCGCCATCGGTACCACCGGCTAGCTCAAATGCTGCCTTTGTTGCGGCTGCATCACCCGAAATAGCAAGCATTGGTGGGCAGATATCCTCTACCTTATTCACCTTGCAGCTAATAA
>CAYJKW010000007.1:0-22925 GCA_964370765.1 uncultured Oscillospiraceae bacterium | reverse complement strand
CTCGGATTTTGATAGTTTATTCTCTATATACTCAGGTTTGGAAGGGTTAAAAGTAAGTCCTTCATAAAGCTCGTTTGCATCACCGCAACGAACATCCATATCAAACTCACAACTGGCTATAACCTTTTTAGGTAGTAGGTTTTTATCTACAATATCCTGCTCAAACTCGTTTTCAAAGTAAACTGTGTTACCCTGGATTTTTGCAATTTTATTGTATGCTACTGCAACATCCTTTTCAAGTAAAGCAACAACATCACCTACACTAAATGCAGAAGCATTTTTTGCTACATAGCTTTTTGCTGCTGTAGTAACATCTTCCATCATCTCTACGATCTGTGTTTTTGCGTTTGAGCTTGTAGTAACCGAAACCTTAATTCCGTTACCCCATTTACCCGGATTTTTTGCGCTTACCGATACTGCACTCATAGAGGCTGTAGCTGTCTTTGCATCGGATGGTGCAACGCGCATAATGTAACAACGCGAGCCACCATTAGCAAAGAACTGCTCCACCGAGTAAGCAAGGTATCGATTATTACCATAGGCGTTTTCCGGTAGGTAGGACCCAAACTTGCGTACAAAATCTCCAAAGCTTGATACAAACTCCGGTGTACCTATTACGGCCCCCTTTTCTGCCATGCCTACAAAACCTGCCGTACTGGTGCTAACACCCTCCATGGCTTTCATGCCGGATTCAAATTCTTCTACATATACACCTGGGGATAAATATTCTGCCATACTTTTTTTGGATCGAAGTAATTCGACCGCTCCTCCTGTTCTTTTTTATTGTTTTTTAACCACTGATTGATTTTACTTGGCCCGGGCTAACAACCTGAATAACACCGAGATAAGAGCACATTAGCTTGCAGGTGTTATCAATCGCCGGCATGCCACCTATAAGAACCTTAGGTTTTCCGGGAACCCATGGGGCTGCCGTAACCGGCACACAGGGCACCTTAATTGTACCACCATATGTTGCCGGATTGGCCGGCGATGTACAAACTCCAAACGGTAAGATGTTCA
Organism: uncultured Oscillospiraceae bacterium; assembly: GCA_964370765.1. GTDB lineage: Bacteria > Bacillota > Clostridia > Oscillospirales > Ruminococcaceae > CAYJBH01. Next base: position 21,905 of record CAYJKW010000007.1, on the reverse strand, counting down.
CTAACGGTTTGTTATCCATAATATTTGCTGCGGGCGTGCTTGTCATAACTTTGGATTGCGGTAACACCACCATCGGTGACGGTGCAGCCCCAAAACTACAGCTTAGCTGGGCTCCGTTACACACGAACAATCCCATCCTTCATCACACCTCCCTTATCCTTTTATTACTCAAAATAACACCCCCATTCCTTCTTGTGCACTTTTAGGGTCGATACCTTGCCAACGGTTTTAAGCTCGCTAGGCTCGACAGGAATGCTAAAGTTGCCTTCTTTATCACAATAATCAGAATAAACCCGAACTAATCTTTGCTTACTCTGCTGTGAACGTAAATTGGCATCGGTGATCTCGTACCCACCATCAGATGTCTTTCCGATAATATAAAACAGCTGTGCATTTTTATTATCTGTTAATGTGTAGCAGCCACCTAAAAGATTTTCGATGCTGTACCCACTAAGATGCATTACTGTTTTACCATCCTTGACCACCGCCTTTTGAAAAGAAAGGCCTGCTACCTCTCTATATGGTATATACACAAATTTATCGGGTGAATTGTTGCCCTCTACCCATCTACAATCATTAAAAACACCCAACGTTTTGCGATAAAGTCTTACAATTATAACCTCGTTGTCCTTGTTGTTTTTAATAACCTCTATGGGTAGAATTCTTGTTTTGTAGTTAACCGTTTCTATTATTAGATCGTCCTTAATATCACAGTTAACAAAAACATAGTATCCTTCCGGCTTGTGTAGCGGTTTTACTGGCAAGCTTTTTATAAAGAAGCTCTGTGCTAAACCAACGATATCCTTTGCATTAAAATCGTCGATAAGCCTTAGCACAAAGCTCACCTCTTTTCTTACCATTCACATCCCCCCTTTCAAAATCATAGTCGATCTAATCAATGTTTTGTGTATGAAATTCAACCGATTTAACTCTTACAAATTTATCGGTAGAGCGCGATGATAGCATAACCGGTGAGACCTGAAAAAACAGGCACACCTGATAAGGCATAGAAAGTGCAGACCAAATCTTGCTCTTATCATCAAAGGTCATGTTTAAAATTGTTATAGCCGCGTTCTCTATATCTCCTTCCTGCGGGTGCAGGGTTGATATATCAAGGATAGGGTTATCCATTAATGTTTGTAGTGCGCGCCCTAAAATTCTTTGTTCCGTTTCCGCACCTATGGTCATCTGGGCCTTACTGTTTAAAAACAACATATAGCTTAAGGTAAGCGGCCTATCGGGCATCTGTTTTATGTTGCCCCTTCTGGTTGGGGTGCTGGTGCGATATTCGCCTAAATCCTTTATATCGTATAAAAACACGCCTAATTGGAAGTCGCTGTTCTTATCGGTGGGTTGTGTCAACAATATGGCCTCCGGCACCTGTACCGGCTCAGGACAGACATTGTCTCGCAACATCTTAACAATGGTGTTGCTAACATCCGATATAATTGAAAACTCTGCCAAAAGCCCCTCCTATCTTTCTACCGAAAAGTATTGCATTGTGCTACGATCGCTAAGTTCGAAACAATAGCGGTATGTAAGTCCATCAACATAGTTTGCAAGCTTTACAATTTTCCCTGCATAGTCAATATTCCTTAACTCTACAAATGCGCTGTTAGACTTATCCATCTGAAATATGATGTTAGAGAAAACAGTAGGTGTTTTAAGTCTTAGATAGTCTATCGCTACACAGTCGTCGATTGTTGTTTGTGAGCTATCCTCATATATATCCGGCGAGGATGTTGCACCCTCTGGCATAACACCGTTATAAATCGTTATCTTTTTCACCGAAATTTTTGTTTTGTCCAACTCACTCTCCTGCTGCCAGACATCGGAATCTATCTCGAAATACAAGATTTTTTGGGCTTCCATAAAATCAAGCAGGTCGTTATCGGTAGTAGTGGGCTGTGACTGCGAGGATGAGCTTGTTGGCGTTTGTGTAGTGGTGCCTGTAGTGGGTTGTGATGATGCGCTATCACCGTTTGGTGATGTTGTTTGTGAAGAGCTATCGTCATGTGTTGTACCATCCGGAAAAAACCAATCATCATTTAATTCGGTAAATAAACCTGTTAGCAAAGGTGTATTTTGCATGGTAGTAAACTGCGTCACGATATCGTTTGTTCCAACCCCGGCTGTGGGTAGGTAGTAGTAATCCTGAACTATTTCGTTTTGCACCTCGTTATTGTATGTTGTTTGCACCCTTACTCTTGCATCAAGAGTTACAACAACTCCTGCCTGTTCATATACAAAAACACTGTCGGTATCGGTGTATACTATTGTTGGCGTTTCGGTAAATGATGCCTCAATCTCCTCCAGATTTGAGTTTACAAGTGCCCTATAGTCTATTCCACCGCCGTGCATCTGGCCATTATAAACCAGTTTACCAGCAGTTGAGTAGTATGATCCTACACCTTGAATTATCCCCTCAAAAAACTCGCCCTCATACTCCTTAGTGCCATCCTGATAGTAGCTAACCCCTGTTCCGTGAAAGCTACCCTCGGTAAAGTTACCGGAGTATCTAAGTGCACCATCTCTATCATAAAATTCGCCCTCCCCGGAAAACTCACCGTCTTGAAATGCACCCGAATACTGCAGCTGTCCATCGGAATAATATTTATTACCTTCGCCATTAAAAAGATTGTTTGAGAATTGCCCTACATACTCGGCTACGCCGTTTTCATAGTAGCTAACCCCCTCACCCTCATAGACATTAGCGGCAAACTCACCCTCATAAACTTTAACACCATCACGGTTTAGCAAAACTCCTGCGCCCTGTGCGACCCCGGCTTCAATGCTGCCGGTATAAACAACCTCGCCGGTGGAGGATCGGATATTGGCTATTCCGGTATACTCCTTTACCGACATGTCGTCGTAATCGAAAGTCTCGTTTGTAACCACCTTGGTTTCGGTTGTAGGCGATTGCTGTACAGGAGGTGCAAACATTGTAAAATAGATAAATATTGCGGCACATATTACAAGTGTTATTGCTAAAAACAGCTTTTTAAATACTAAATATTTGCCTATTGTATAGTAATCATCTTTACTTGTAGGCTTTAATGTAAGGGTTTGCTTGACCCACTTTGTCAATGGTTTTACTATCTTCGCCGACCATATATTTACATTAAAGAGTTTTAAGAACGAGGTTAACAGGCGCCTGAACGGGCTAGTAATTGCTATCGTAAACCGCTTAAAAAGTGATAGTAAAAAGTTCAATCGTTAACCTCCTTTCCCCAATATAGCTGCTATGTTTATAGATTTCTTTCGCATTTGAATATATAGTGCCTTGCTACATTATCGTACTGATTTTCTCTAAGTACTATTGCAAACAGATTTTTCGCCTCATAGTACCGTTTTGAGCTATAAAGTTCCATCGCCTTGTCAAACGTTGCCTTGGTTTCATTAATAAGATGTGTTTCACCTGTTGTTGATGCATCATAGAAATCATATAACTTGTAGTTGGTTCTATGCAGATCGACAAGCTCACCTATATAACGGTAGAAATAATTTTCTTTTTCTATTGAATCGAATGCCGCCGACGTGACGATCAATCGTGTGGTAAACTCCCAGAAAAGCTCTTCACTTTCGGCAATATAGTCAAGTTCTTTTGAGATAAGTGCCGGCACAAATCTTTGATCATCGCCGAAAATCCCGTAGTAAACCTTAGTTTTATGTACTACAAACAATGCCTTTACCGACGATTGCATTGGCAGCTTTGCATTTACCGAGTCAATCTTAGAGAGCGAGGTTAATGCAATATCGATTGCGCTGTTGCCGCCGCCCTGACAAACAATCTGCAACCTACGTAGATTTACACTATCAGCAACAAGGGTAGCGCCGTATTTTTCACAGGCTTCGCTGATGATGTTGTAACAGTTATTTGTTACCTCCTGCAACGAATTTGTAGATACCGCTGTGCCAACCTTAAGGCTTACTGTAAGCGTTGTGTATACCGATTCTATACTATTACCTAGATTAATCTCGCCTAAACTATCTTTACCTAAAAGTGCAAAAACCTTTTGTGGTATAAATCGATAATAGGTCTCACTTGCAGCCTGCAGATCGTACATTTTAAGATCAATATCGGATGCCATTTTATTAAATACCTTTACAATATCCGATAGCTCATCGCTACTTTGCGTCTCGATACGTATTGCAGTGTTACCGCGTGAAAACTCTTCAAGGCCATACTGTATCTTACCGATTGGGCTAATTACACCCTTAAAAATCTTGTTTAATGATATGGCAATTACTACAAGGAATAATATTGCAACAACAACATAGACAACAAGAAAACTGTTAGAACTCTCATCGATTGTATAGTATGGTATCCCTGTCTCTATTAGATAAACAGTGCCGCCGGATATGCCTCCCACCGGGGTAACACAGGATAGTCGGACTCCATTTTTGTCATTTATTATTCCGGTTTGTGCCACACCTGTACGAACTGCATCCATATAAAGTTTAGATGCATCGACCGACATCCCTATCTCAAATGGATAGAAAAGTGGTACATCAAAATCAACGCCGGTAAAAAGAGCTTCCCTTTCATAGTAGGCTGTTCGTGTATAGGTGGCTCGTGTCGATATCTGCCCTATAAGGTAGCTATATGCATCGGTTGTATAGTCGTATGGGTATTCCATCTCGTCAAATATCTCTGCACCAAACAATGCAGCAAGCAGGTTACCCTCATCAACAACCTGTTTTTCACTACTTTCAACTACCGTTAATTTATTGGAGTAGTATGAAAACGCTCCAAAAAGTGCAAGGGTGATCATTAAAAATGGAATAGTAGTAAGCGATAGCTTTGCAAGGATAGTTTTACTGTCTTTGATCTGCTGGATAAAGCTAGATATACCCCACATTATAGCAAAGGCAACTACAATTAAAATAACAAGTGAAAACACAAAGCTAAAAAAGTTGGATATTATTCCATTACTTAACTTATTCACCTCTACCGTGGCACCCTCGGTTGTAATAAGCACTGCATATCCACTGTCATCCTCATTAACCGTAACCGCAATGAAATTTGTTAAGTCCTCCATCGACATTGCAAGAATATCAACAGGTGTGTGGCTACTGTTTCCGGAGAAAGGCTCGGTACCTCTTTTAAGTATAGATGTCTCGCCGGAGCTTGCATCAAGCGAAATAATATCGCCGCTTTCCTGCTCTCCTATGACTATATTTTCATCACTAACATCGACATACATCGGATACATTACCCTATCAAGCTCTCTTGCAGGGTATATCTCCGTGGGTTCATTGCTTCCTTCGGAGGCCATAAACAACTTTCCGGACTTAGCAATATATAAAATATCCTCACCATAAGGAACCGTATCGTAGATACCCTCTTTGGCGTCTATCTTATAACTTCTTGTAAACTTAGGCTCTAACAGATAGTTTTCCCAAAGAATTTCTTTATCGTAGGATTCACGGGTTATAAGCGTCTGTGTTGCATTTGTGCCACTTATAAACAACGACCCATCCAGCGACAGCCAGCGGTATGTAATATCGCTTGCTGCATCAAACTTATGTGTCTGCACATGTTTAAATATAAATCTATCAAAATTATATACAACAAGTTCCTGTAATGGATTAGAGTTACCGTCATCCCGCTGGGTTAGCAGATATAGATACCCCTCGTCATCTACCAACATATCGAGTATCTCTACGTATTCGCCGCCCTGTTGCCGGCTTATCGTTATTGTATCGGTTACGGTACCATTTTCATTTAATCGATTTATTGTAATATCGTTATCATCATAGACGGCCACAACCCCGCCAGAAACGGAAGAGTAGCTTATATCAGCAATGTTTTCAATTTTTTGGCCGGCCATGACTAAGGCGTTTATAATCATAAACACTGCAATTATCACTGCAACAGTAATGTGTTTTGGGCTACTGAATCTTCTCACTTTACCTCTTTTTAATTTAGTCTATAAATCTTCGTCGCCTAAAAAAACGCTTCCTATATTCTCAAGTCCGATATAAACCAGGTTGTCCTCTAATTTCTTTTGGGTATCAAGTCTGATATATATTTGGTACGACACATAAATTACGGTAACCACCACAAGACATATACCCAATAAACTCATCCAATTCTCTTTAATATGTCTAAAAAAGCCTACTATCTTAGACCAAATGAAACGCCAACCGGTTGCCGGTAGTGTATATCCGTTTTCTAACATCTTAACAAAGGTAATCATTGAACTATAGGAGTTAAATCCATAGGAGTTTAACTTGCGAAAAAGAACCTTTAGTTCCGATGGATATCGATGTACCGCCCCATTGTATTTCACCTTGTATTCTGCACAGAGTATATCAAAAACTCTTAAGGCAAGTTTTTTATAATATTCGGCATCAGATATGTTTTTTTCCCAATCTTTAAAATCCAAAAAATAGTTAAAAAATATATCCAGATTATTGGTTGCATTTATATTGCTATCATTAAGCAGCAACAACCCTACCGATGGTGTTACCTGCGTCTCTGCCGTTGCAATCAGAAGGTTTTCCGCAAGCTCTATTCTTTTTTTATCGTTGGTACACAGTACAGCATGTTGAATAGCCAGCCTGTTTTCACTTCGATAGCTAAACACCAAGTTTAACCTATCCCCCTGTGTAAATGATCCAAGATAATCGGAATTTGTAGAAAACAGCCCTTCGGTTGCTATGTGCTGTGCAACATCTCTACGAACCTCAGGTGATTTTATGGATATAACCGTATAAAATGTACCGCTATCACGTGTCCTGTCTTCGCAAACTGTGATGTCATTCACATCGTTTACAATTACAGTCCTAATCGTTGTTAGCTGCATATTGATTAAATCCATAAAATTAACCTAACCCTTTATTGCTTACTCGCCCTTTTTCTTTTTCTGTGTAACTATTGCAAACACATGGGTATAAACTGTTGGGTCGCTTAATGCCTCTACCCTTATCTCGTATGCACCCTCTTTAGATGGTGCTGTGTATACGCCACTATTATCTATCTCGCCGCCTTCCTGTTCTAACAGGGTGAATGTACAAGGTTCACTCGGCATATTAAAGAATATCGGTGAAATATGTGCAGTACCTTTTGGTGATAGCACGATAGTATCCGGATTAACCACAATCATCTTTTCGTCGCCACTCTTGGTGACTGCCATCTTATTCATCTCGATCATCTTAAAGGCAAACCATCTAATCCTTATGCTTATGAGGCCTGTTGTTTTGCCCGGTCGTACCGCCACGACAAATGTTCCCCTATCCGGAAGCACCTTTACAGCTTTTTCGATATGATAAAGCCTTTCCTCGGCACCCTTATACTCATCCTCAAACAGGTATGCATCCCCTACAACGACTTCACTTTTATTTCCTGAGACGCTGTCTATAGATATAAATTCGATTCCAAAATCTAGGTATACCGAACCTTTACCAAGCCCATGCATTATCTCGTCCGAATACAATATCTCTTTTACGTCATAGTTAAGGCCAAGTGGAAAATCATACACACCGCTTGATGTCTGCCTTATTGCATCGTCTGCCTGTGTTGTTAACGCAGATGCCGTTCTTATCTCTCCCGCGTGGTTAGTTGCTGTTATAAGCTGTTTATGCTCAGGATAGTATTGCGATAATCTTTCCAGCATCATAACCTGCTGTGCATTGTAGCTGTACTGTTCGAATGGTGCAGGCGAAACACTGTCGATGATTACCGATGATTTTTTTCGTATCAGGCTAATCTTTGCTATCCACAGCCTTTCATCAAAGCTTTCGGCAAGTACCCTGTCCATGGCCTTTTCGTAGTAGTTTTTTAGATAATGATCACGAAGGTTGCTCGGCACCGGCTTTAGCTGTACCACTATGTCCTTTTTTAGGTTAAACATCTCGTTGTTTTTTTGGATCGAAAAGTTCTCGATTTTAAATACAACGGTACCACCTACTGCATTTAGGTGTTCCTGTGGTGTTAGCTCGGTGTAGATAACATATTCCTCGTTAAATGTAAGTTTCTTGTTATTTAAAACAAGCTGCGATGTTGTATCCTTTTGTGAATTTTCAAGGCTTGGGGTAGATAGCATATAGTCAAACGAATATTCCCCTGTGCCGGGTTCGGTTCTTTTTATTACCGTTTTGACCGATATATTGCTACCATTTGGTATGAATTTTGGTGTAAGCTGTAAAACCTGAACTTCGCTATCGGAGTATATTACGGTACGTGTTAAAAAGTCATCCATCGGCGAGCTAACAGCTGCTACCAGATTTTCATCTGTTAACACTAGGCTATAATGCTCTTTAATCCTGTTGTGTTTTAGGGTATCATCCTCGCTACTCATTACCGAGTAAACCTCATCAACAGGTTTTTCGCTGTAGGCTATTCCAAGATAGGCTACATTTGAACTAAGACGATCATAACCATCGATTGTCGGCAACTTAATTACCGTTGTTTCCGGCACTACAATCTCCCTACCGGATGCATCGGTAGCACAGCCGGCCTGAAGTATAATCGAGCTATCATCAGCCATAATTACGCCAAGTCCACACACAATGCCGTTAGACCCAATCAAACGGTTATTAAATCGTCTTTTATCATTAAAATAGCTTTGCTCTGACTCAAAATCTTTTGCAGTAAGAAGTTTGCCGAAATAATAGTTGTTTCGCTCGAATGGATAATACTTTCTGTTTAGCATAGTCGCAACCTACTTTCTTTACGGTTAAATATTAACATCTCACACTTTTATAATAACATCATTAATGTTTCCCAGATGTTTTGTAGCCATCCAAGCAACCCACCTGAGGATCTGTCCAGCTGAATAGGTATACCAACTGTGTATACGCCGGGCTCATCTACAATTGCGTAGGCTATTCCACCTGAGCGCCTTACCGAAAATGGTGTTACGGTTCCATCATCATTTATTCGGTAGATAACAACCGTTCCATTTTGATAGCCCGAATCGATCGGCAGTCCTATTTCAAACTCGCCATCTACCCCTGCAATTGCCGTGTCTTTCTTAAACTCTATATCATATAGTGTTGATATGTCATAGCCAAGTTCGTTAACAGTCTCCCTTTGTTTTTGTGATGATTCAAACGTAGTTATCTCCAGCACTGCATCTTCCTCTATAACACCCTCTGGTGCCGAAACTACTATATTGTTTATTTCATCTGCAAAAACAGTATCCTCATAAAGCGGGCCACCCTCAGCATTGTCATAAGTTCTTCTGCTAGACAGCCTGTCCGATGATGTAATGGTTGGTAGGTCACTACCATCTCCATCGCTTTCCGGTGGGGGCGGTTCAATAACTGTAAAGGTGGCCGATGCAACCGGACTTGCATGCAATCCTTCAGCAATTGCTATTGCCTTTATTGTTACAGCTGTAGAAACTGTTATCTCGCCACCGTAAAGTGTTGCCTTTTCAAGGTTGTTCGGATCCGGTGAAACGCCGCTAGTTGTATAGTAAATCTGCGCACCGTCGGTTTCGCTTTTTAATGTAATTGACGTGTTTTGTTCTATTGATCCGCCGTTTACATTAAATGTTGGTGCGGCAGTATCGCCTGCCCTTGTATAAACATAGCTGACTATATCACTTGGTTCTTTCCCATCTGCAATAGCTATTGCCTTTAAAATCATTGATTTATTTGCAGCTACAGGATTTTCATATATCGCACTGGATGTTGTAGGGTCTTCACCGTCGGTTGTAAAGTGTATTGTGCCCTCTGAGGCAGTAAGCGTTACATATGCACCATCTAATGTTATTGCCTCATCTGGTATTGATGCTGTAGGTGCTGGGGTCTTCTCAGATAAGCGGAATGTTGTTACCACAACGTTACCCGGTGTTGCGCCATCTGCTGATACAATTGCCTTTACGGTAAATGTTTCGCCGGGATTACCATCAGCAATAATAGAAACACTTGATCCTCCGCCTATCCCACCGACTGTTGGACTTGAATTATCGGTTGTATAATATATGCTACCGTTTGTTATTGTTGTGGATAGTGATATTAAATCTCCACGTAGTATAGTCTCGTCGTTAGTCGGTGTTGTTATAAGGTAATCATCCTCGTTACAGATAGTATAGCTATAGACTTGTGTATCGCTTGGTGTGTAGCCCTGTCCGCTTGAGATAACCTTAACCGTTACTGTTTCCCCATAATCTGCTGTAACAACATAGTTGCTACCATACAAAAGGTCGGCAGCTTCCGCTACCTTCGGATCATCCCCATTGGTTGTGTAGCTAAGCTCTCCGTTAGCATCTCCGGTAATGCTTATCACTGCGCCCGGATAGATAATGCTACCGTTAGGAATTGAAAGCATCGGCGCCGATAATTGTGGTGCAACTGTATATTCGTAAAACACCTCAACGCTTTGGACATTATCCTTCTCTGCCACAACCCTTATAACGCTATCTTTATTAAGTATAAATGGCGCATTATCTGAGTATAACGTTCCGTTTGTTGCATTCATCATTACCGGATCGCCGTTAGCATCAACCGCATCGGCCTGCGCCTGTGCAAGGGTGTCGTAAACTTTATATATTATGCTTGCACCCTCGGTGGAGCTGGAGAAGGATATTGGAGTATTTCTTGCAACCGGAATAAGATGGCTTATACTAGGAGATACAGGTTGAACCGGCGCAGGAGGTTGGAATAACAGCCGAGATTCGGAGCTTTCTATGTAATCCTCTGCAACTGCTTTTGCCCTGATTGTAAAGAAGGCTTGTGAGCCAAATGGCATTTCGGGTGGGTCATCAACACCCACAAGCTTTGTAGTAGAGCCGACAGCAGGGGTATACACGGTAGTTTTTTCACCGGTTACCGGATCTGTCGTAGTAGTTGTTGTAACCTTAGGTTCTGTTCCATCAGTAGTATAGAAAATATGTGCATCCGAAGTTCTTGAAAACAGCAGGATAGTAGTTCCCGGTATTACTATTGGTATATCGTCCGCTGTACTCTCCGGAATACTGGTAGGGGCATCAGCCGCCTGAATGAAATACTGTATTCTAACAGGATCACTGTTCGACTGTGTTTTTAAAGGGCTTGCATCCCTGGCAACAGCAACAATTGTAATAACACTTTCACCGGCATTAAATGCGGCTATAATACCTGTGTTTTCATCATATTTATAAGTTCCGTTAACCTGTTTATCATCGGGTTCTTGTCCACCGTTAACATTAGTAACCCAGTCTACATACCCCTCTGCATCAGGCTCTGAACTATCTAATGTATAGTAGATTTCACCTGTTATTAGGGTTGGGTCGTTAATAAATCGCAGGGTATCACCGCTAACAACGGTGCTTCCTGAGGCAAGTGCCGGCGATGGTGGGTTGGCCTTAGGTAGGGCCGTTACGGTAAGATAAAATGTATTTTCTACAGGTTGCAAGGAGTTGTTGGGGCTTACCGCTACGGTGTTGATAATGGTGGAGTGAAATGATGAGCCAAGGCGGAAATAGCCTTCATATCTTAATGTGCCAGTGGCAGGCTCCCACTGTTTTGTTGTTTCGTTATATGTAACCCTCGCCTCTCCATTTACACTATAAAAGATAATTGCTCCCGATGTATCGGTATCCAGGGATATTAGTGTATTCTCATTAAACACTACCGAAGTATCGTTCGAATCCGGTGATATTGTTACCGGCTTAACCGTATCGGCGATAGTATATTCAAATGTTGCTATTTCACTTTCCAAAACACCGATACTACCGGTTGGTTTAACCATCGCAAATATGGTGTAGTTATCTAGGGGGTCACCCCTTAATACTATGTCGGTAGGCCTTGTATAGCTTACCTCTATTTCGGAAAGTACGCTACCACCCTCTTCGTTGCTAATATAGGTCTCTTCTACTATTCTTTTAGCGTAGGAATAATTATCAAGGCTAGTGCTTAAGGGTTTTGAGGGGGTGCCGGTTGAGTGAGAATATCTAATTTCAGGAACATATAAAATACTCTCGTATGCGACATCGTATTCATAGCTAATGTATCTGCTCACATCGCTGGTGAGATTCTCATCATTAATGCTTACTACTACCGATGAACCATCATAAAGGTCTTTCAGTTTTTGATCTTCGGCCTGTGATTCCGAATAACTCAAGGCATCCACATTCTCGGCATTAATCTGAGAAAGTTCGCTATCCGGTAGTGATAGGTGTACAATGGTTTCAGGAAGTTGATGTGTTGTGGGGCTTCTATTTGCGATAATATCACTACTTGCAGTAGTGTTAAGATTAATAGTGTAGGTGGCTATATCTGATTTTAAGGCTAGCTTTGCCCCACCTGTACTATCGGTAACCGACGTATCAATAAAGGCAACCTGAATGGTGACCGTTCTTACCGAAACATCCGGAATAGTTGGTGGTATTGTTGCATCATAGGTCGTTCCGTGGTCTAGCGCATTCTGTCCGGGCAGTGGATTAACAATATACCTTATCTCACCTTTTCCATTTTCATAGCTATAGCCTGTTGGTGCCGAAAATGCAATTATATCTTTTCTATCATATACACTTGTTGGGCTATATGCGGTACCGCCTACCGTTCTAATAGTTGGCTGTGGTGGATTGGCAAGTTGAGCTTCATCTACCTGCAAGGTTGCAACACTGCCCTGTACACCTCCTACATATGCGACAGCTTTTATCACAAATGGCACCGAGGTAACTGCAATGTTGTTACCTTTAACAAATTGGTTGCTTGCACTGGATGGATTAGTTCCATCTGTCGTATAGTATATAACTGCACCATCTACAGGGTGTTGTATAGATATACCTGATTGAGTGTTAATGTTGGTAGTTGGAAATATTGTTGGGCTTACAATTGCACCACCGGAAACCCCAATAAAGGTATATCCGGCAGATGAAAAACTAGTATTTCCGTAACTATATTTATTATTATTTATAACCTCTACCTTAATATCACCGCGCGCAATGCCATTATTGCGTAAAGGGTTTGATGAAAATAGTTCCTGCACGGTAAACTTTGCTGTGCTTGCATCTGCACTAGCGCCCTTTACACTATAATTTTTAATGGAAGCAAATTGAGCTGCCGTTTGCGCTACCGGAGTAGATTTAATGCTTATTGAGGTAACAGTTGCGGTTGACGAGTTGATTTCGTAAGTAGCCACCGGGCTTTTAGCATAAGAGTGATATGTGTCTGTATCAACAACAGGTACTCTACGCAGATAAAGCGCAGTCGCCGAACCTGCAACATAGGCTGTTATATCCAATCCCCCTGCCGGAACTATGCCCCAATCAACATTATTAGTACTAAATTCAACATTTGTTTCGTTAACGATAGATGGCACAAGAGAGTAGGTCTTATTGTCGGTATTGCCTTGGTTATCAGCTACCGGCTTATCGGCAGATATAGTGCCCGCAACGTAGTCTCCAGCAACCGTTGTGATTGTATGGGTATATTGTTTTGTTATTGTTGCGGATATCTGAATAGCGGCCTCTATAATTATTTCAGTATCCTCGGGCACGGTATCAGCTATGGTAAGCACACCGCCAGCAATGGATACACCGGCTATCTCTGCCCCTTTAATCGACCATGCTACAGTGGGGGTATAGCTCCCTATATTTTCGGTGGAATACTCAACACCAAAGGAATAATCTCCACCCGGATAATATACCGGAAGTGTTTCTTCGCGGTGGTATATTGTAGCTGCGGATACGTCTGCTACTTCCAGCTCACTTGCTATTCCTACCGTGTCGATTGTTCCAAGGGCACCTTTTAGCATCATTTCTGCATTTATAGTCCAGCTGGGAATACCGGCACCATCCTTATCAGCAAAGATAGGGTTAGTGCTGTTAATCTCAAACGTGCTATCAGCTAACGTAACATTTAGTATTTCGTTGTCGGGATTTACTAGCCATTTAAGCGTAACATCGCCAAGCCCACTACCATTGTTGGTTGAAACCCAATTTTCATCAAAAGGAGCCATGGTAGTAATTGAGTTTACGGTGGGCAGCTTACTAATTTGACTTATATTATGTGTACCATCTTGATAGTTGTTAAGTTTGCTAATTACATTACTAACGGTTAGGATAGAGTTATAATGCTCATTCTCATTACCGATAACAGCACCACGAAGAGAGGACCCCTCTGTTCTCCAGTCATAATTTGGTATTATATACCCCTGATCAAAATCGTATGAATAGGTATCAACGTCGACAATTCCTTCTCTTAAATAGACATTATATATATCCGATGCATCATATTTATTAAAAGTTTCTATAATTCCAATAACTCCGCCGGAGATTGCACCCGAACCTCTTCCGCTGTAGGTTGCTATACTTCCTTGAATCTGAAAGTTGTCAAACATTGCCTGTTTTGTGGTAAACCCGCTGGTGTTTTGGTACACTCGCCCGGTCACCATACCACCATATACAAAGGCATCGTCCGACCTAATCCCGGCAAACATATTCATGTCGATGTATATATTATTATATTCTGTGTCTTCCCCGGTAACACCTGCAATTAAACCCACGTTCATCGGGATATTTTGACCGCCTTCCATCCTAGCGTGAAATGTTGATGAAGCTGATTCTCCAACTATTGCAACATTAGTTATAACGCTATCGATAGTGCCGGCAAAAAGCAACCCAAAATCATAAAGGTTGTAAGGGTCGTAACGATGATATGTATCATTTACGGTCTGGTCCATTCCTATATGAACATCACCTTGGGCTTTAAACATTACATTTTTAAAGGTCGAATAATGAATTCTTCCAAAAAGTCCAATACCATTATGTGTTTTTAACGAAGTGCTCTCGTACTCTAAAATAGCATTATTGGGGAAAGTAATAATATAGCCGTTACCATCAAAGGTTGAGTTAGAAAAATAAGTAATAACATCAATATAAACAGGAAGTGTTATGTCCTGAGTTAACACTAGGTTTTTATTATATATTGTGCCGGTGCCATCTCGTGTGTTATAGATATCCTCCCAGCTTGAAACGTAAATAGTATCGGCAGCATGAACATTCTGCTCAAACAAGCCTATCGGCATGAAAACCGCTAGCATAACCATCGTTGTTAAAATTGCTACTGCTTTTTTTGTCCAGTTCATAGTAAAACCTAACCCTATTAATCTATCAGTCATCAGTAAACATTGCCAAAAGATTTACCGGAAGTTGCTTGTTTTGCTTTTGATACTCTGCCTCTGCTGCCTTAATTATTTTTGCCATTGTTATCGTGCTACCCTCGCTTGCAGCGATAAGTGCAGCATTTACAGCACAGTTGCGAATTCCCGCGCCGGATAACTCTATATGTTTTGCCAAAAGTCCTGTGTTAATATCCTCTACCGGGGCCTGTGGCGGGAAGATGTTATCCCAAAGCTTTTGTCGTAATCTCTCGTCCGGTAGCGGAAAATGCAACATAAAATCTATTCTTCTTCTAAATGCCTCATCAAAATTTTGCAGAAGATTTGTAGCCAGTATTATCGCCCCATCATAATGCTCGGTTCGCTGTAGTAGGTATGCTATCTCTGCATTTGAGTATTTATCCTGCGCATCAGAGTTGTCGGTACGTTTTGAGAAAAGTGCATCTGCCTCATCGAAAAATAAAATACAATCACAGTTTTGTGCATCATCAAATATCTTACCGATATTTTTTTGTGTCTCTCCGATATATTTACTTATCAATCGCGATAGGTCAACCCTATAAAGATCAAGCCCCAACTCGTTTGCCATCGCTGATGCAGCAAGTGTTTTTCCGGTTCCGGAGGAACCATAGAACAGCATCGTTATGCCTCTTCCGTATGGGACCTTTGCCTTAAAGTCCCATTTTTCATAAACAGTCCTTTTATTCCTAATAAATGAGCTTATCTGGTTAAGCATCTTTGTCTGTGCTATCGGCAAAATTACATCGCTTAGCTTTTTATTCGTTATCGTTCTGGTTGCATTATCGCCAAGAGTCCCAGAACAACAATCTTTAATAATTTTAATTATCGCCTTTTCATCACCTTGAACAACTGCCCCCGATAGCACCTCTGCTGTGTAGCGAAGTTTTGCACTAATTAGATTGCCTATGGTTGCGCTATATATAGTGTGATGATTTTGCAGTTTTTCGCCATCGTCAGAGATGTCAAAAAGTTGCTTAATCGCTTCGCTGCGTTGCGATGGTGCCAATCCGGTAATTTCTCTTTTTAATAACACTGTGTTGCTAAGCTCATCTACAAAGGGTAGTTCACCCTCAAAAAACAGCAGTGAAAGCCTTTTAAAAAGCGATGTTATAACGGCCTGAGTATTCTGTTGATTATTGTTATTCACATTAGTTATGCAGACTATACTTCGATAAAGTGTTGCTGTTATTGCAATCTCCTGTGCATACTGTGGTGGTGTCATCGCCGCATCAACCTCAACTAGAGAACCACCGTTTAGCTGTGCTAGCCTTGTTAGCAAAAATGTTTTGCCTACCCCCTTTTTACCTGTTAATACAACCGCACCGTAGCAACCATCTGATACCGATGAAAAGTTGCTACAAAAAGTCTGAAGCTCGTCCATTATTTCAAACGAGTGAAAAAGCTGTGACTCGGTAGGTAGATGCAGTCGTGCAAAGGGAATATACGGTGCATCCTCCGCCATTATAAATTGCCTAACTGCAATAGAAAGGGCGCTACCATCCTGTTGTACAGAAAAGATATTGTGTGTTTTATCCGACTGTAACTCGCAAAGCTCGGCAAGCTCACCTAGTGTTGGTATCGGTTTGTGTTGCCATAGGTTTTTTGCACATATGCACAGCGCAAGCGCCTCGTTATCACCAAGGGAAAAAGCGTCGACTATATAGCCGATAGGTGCGATGAAATCTATATCCTGCTCGGCAACTATTAACTCCTTGTAGCGAGAAAAAGCAAGGCTATCGCCGGTATGCAATAGCTCGCATATCTTGAAAACTGCCTGCTTATATTCCGCTATGTTTTTAATCGTCGTCACCTACACCCCATTATCGTTAAATGTTTATTCTTCATCTTCCTCAAGTGGGTCTTGCGTACTGCTTTCAAGATTTTGTGTTTCCACCTCTTGAATATTTTTGTAGTAGTTGTAAATTTCCTTTTTCTGAATATCGTATACCGAGTTAATTTTATTAAAAAACATGTTGGTCATGCTTGTTTTTCTTGCAATGATACTGTTTAGCGTCTCCATCATTCTAAGGTTTTCATGCTGTTGATGGGCGATACCGGTTTTGGTAATCCCCTGCGCCGATGCATATTCTGCCTTTAGTGCAAGGTCCCTTGCTACCAGATCAAGCCGTTGTCGTTGCTGTGTTTTACTCTGTAAAAAGGGCATGGTTTTTGCCAAAGATTCAAGGTTCTCCCTCCTAAGGTATGGTGCTACCGTGCTTTCTCTCCATGGTTTTGTATCTTTTTTAAAAAATATCGACGCTGAGTCCTCAAAGCGTTTGGAGGAATATGCAAGGTTGACGCTGTTGGTTTTTAAGCTGTTTCTCATCTGCCCTTCTACCAACTCTTTTTGGTATCTCGATGCAGCTGTGTCCATAATCGATGTCTTAATGTTAGCAAACAAAAATGTTAATTTTTTTCTGCTATCATAGGCAAATTGAATTGTTCCAAATATAGTGTCATACTTTAATAATCTATCACACCCTAAAAAAGAATTTTGCGTTTTATCGGATATAAGCCCCTCAACCTTTTCGTGCTCAGAAAAATGGCTTTTAACGATATGTGCTGGTGCCTGCAGCCGCATTAATATCTCTTTGTTTTTTTCAATTTTAAGGCTATTTGACATAATTCCCAAAATAACACCTACATCTATAAAATAACGCAACTTAAACATCGACAAAATTCTACACTTAAATTATAACAAATAAAAAACCATTTATAAACTGTACTTTAGTATAGTTTATAAATGGTTTTTTGTTAATTGTTGCCGAAAATTTAGTAGTTTTAACTAATCAATTTTAGCGCACGCGCCCTATTTAACAGCTCGACCCTGTTTTGTACATTAAATTTTGTAAAAAGATTTTTCACATGAAATTTAACAGTGGTAAGTTTTATATCAAGATCAATGCCTATCACCTTATTGCTTACCCCCTCGTTTAACATCTGTAGTATTCTAACCTCGGTGTCAGTTAAGGAGGGAGTTTCGTTGGTATCGCTATCCGATGCCTCGTTGCACCCAAATTCCGACGCTAAGGCAAGTGATGCTTTTTTTGTCTGCGCTGAGATAGCGTTGATAAATTTACTCTGCCCATTTTCCGGCTGATATGACTTCTGGTATTTGCCAAGCAACCTAAACATAAGCTTGCCTTTTTCGGCAAATATATTTGTATAACCATAAGGTTTAGCTTCGCAGATTGCTGTATGTAATAACTCTATCGCTTTATCGTCACTATCAAGCTGCATTAAGGAAATAGCGCAAAGCACCTTGCAATCTATCGACTCAAGCGGCCGTGAATTATCCTCAAAGTATTCTGATAAATTTTGAAGTAGCATCGTTGCCTCACGCCACTCCCCTTTTGACAACAAGGCCTTGGCATAAATAAGTTTTATAAACTCGGTGTCCGGCAAAACCTTTTCATTAACTACCCACTCCATATCAGACATCCACTTCTCGACAAACTCCATCTCCCCGTTATAAATGGCAATATCAGCAAGAGTAGCATTAATATTGTCACGAAGCCAGTGTGCACCTGTATCGTCGACAAACTGTTTGGCAGTATTAATAGTGGCTTGTGCCTTTTCTTTGTCACCCTCAAAAAGGTAAAGTTTTGCTAAGGCATAGTAAGCCCCACACCTTATTTCAGGGTCTTGCGATGTAACTGCAATTCCAAGGGACAATAAAGCGCCGTTAAAATCTCCTTTTTCCATGCACAGCTCGCCTATCGCAAGCTCCACTGCACACCTACCGTCAAAATCTCCAAGTTTTTCTAGAATAGGTAGCAAGATGCTTTTTACTGCTTTATAATATTTGCCCCATTCGGAGCAATCCATCGTTCCGCGCAACACACTTGGTTTTTTTGATGTAGCAGTACAGGGAAGTATATTATAATTTTTCCCGGCTTTGTCTATCATTGCACATAACAGTATTAATGTTTGTGCATTGTTGGTTTTTGATCGCATTAAATTAACACGGCTTATACAGTGCTCTAGCTTCTCTTTTTCGTTGGAGTTATCGCGCGACTCATCGCGAAGTGCGACTAATGCCCTATACAGCTCCTCAAACTCAGCCAAATCACCAACCATCTTACAGGCGTGCGCGCTATCTACAATATGTGTGGCGCTTTTATACCTATATTCCTTTGGAATTGATTTTGTAAAAGAATAAATTTCTAAAATCTCAGACAAGGTCAACTTAAGGTAATCTATCTCGGCTAAGGAACTTAATACCTCTTTATATTTTTTTTGCTCTATTAGGGTCGTAAAACCTTTTAACTCAATCAACGTTCCCCCTTACTGGCAAAAATGCCTGCAATTTTATCTATTACACACTATATCAACTTTTATTTTATTCAATTTTACAACATTTTTTTCTCAAATGCAATATATTTTGGTGTTTTTTGTTAATTTTGTCTAATTAGACATTACTAGCTGTTCTAATCTACAAAACCTATACTAAAGTACAGTAGAAATAACAAGGCGCAGTTGATATACTATCATTATATACCGAATAATTGATTTGACATTAATTTTTATGTGTATTTTCCACCGAACAAATCAGTTAGGTTTGACCTTACCGGCAGTGATAAACTTTGATTTTAAAAATATTAGCACACTACATATAAGGATTAAGCTATATGGACAAGTACATGTTTGTTTTAAATCACTTTAAGCAACACCTTACGGAACAAGGTATCAGTTGTGAGATCGATAGCCAGGACGATACAACCATTCTTAAGGTAGAGCTTACCGACCTTGGTAGGACAAGCCAACTATCCATGATGGAGATTGTAGCCGCTCCGTATGAGGTGGATGATTCACAGTTGGCTATACAATTTTTTACCACTATCGCTATGAATATATCGGATAACAACTACCTGCCTGCGTTAGATGCACTAAACAACCTTAACCTTACTCTACCATTAGGCTCTGTGCATATATTTAAAGACTATAGGCAGCTTTATCACCACCATACAATTACATTTGATGAATCCTGTGATGATAACGTTAAGTTATTACTCGCAACATCCACACTGTATAATTGTATTGATATCATTAATATAACCTATGATGAAGTGTTGATTATAGCCGACGATGTTTCAAAACTTGAACAGTTCTACCTACTGGTTGAAAAAGAGTTACAGGACTACGCTGAACTCGAATGTCTTACCTCTGCTGAGGATGACATGCCTGAGTAAAGTTACATTAACCAGTGCCTTATTGATAGCGACTATCTAATTAACGCTTTAATGTCAGATTTAATATTTACTAAGATAACACACAGTCCGGTGGGCTGTGTGTTATCTTGTGTTGTATAGCTTTTACCCACCTAATAACAGTTATCTTTATAGGTATATTAAAATACCTAGCAGTGTATTGGGCTAATGTAGATAATTTTATCGAAGTAGTTAAAGGCAACTACGCTAAAGCCTGACATTTGACCTCTGTGAGCACGGGAGTGATTTAACATCCTCACGGGTGGATGGCTGCAAAGCATTAAGTTTAAGGTCAAAAATACAGGTAAACAGTTGACCTTAACACTAAAAAACAGTATGATATAATTACCGATAAATCTGCAACAAAAATCAATCGACCAACAATAGTTTTAACATGGAGTGACGATGTCCAAAACTAAAAAAACAATTAAGATATTAAAAGTTATTCTTTGTGGTACAGCGTTTATATTTGGATTACTACCCATTGTATACGGCTCTAGTAATATCGGCAATATTTTACTGTTAGTGTATGGATTTTTAATCTTAGCAACATTATTAATAAAGGATAACCATCTTTTATCAAAGGTGTTAAAGGTGGTGGTCGTTGCCATAACACTAATCGGTTTAAGTTTTATGACGGTATTACTACATGCTGCATATTTTAACGATTATGATCATGATGCACCGGCAACAGTAGTTGTTATGGGTTGTATGGTGAGGGACGGCAGTCCTTCACTCATGCTTACCGAAAGGCTGAATGTCGCATATGATGTGCTATCAGAAAACCCTGACTACACCTGTGTTGTTTCCGGTGGACTTACAGCCGGCGAGCCGATGTCGGAAGGGGAGGTAATGAAAAACTATCTTGTGGAGCACGGAATTGATTCCGATAGAATATACATAGAGGATAAATCCACCAGCACACAGGAAAACATAAAATTTTCTACCGATATCATATCGGCTGAAAATCTACCGGATAATATAATCATTGCGACCGATGGTTTTCACCAATTCCGCTCCATCTATTATAGTAAACTATATGGTTATGAGGCAAGTTCGGTAAGCAGCATATCGGCAACCGGGTTGGTGCCCGGATATTATATTCGAGAGATGCTAGCAATGCTGGAGATTGCTTTTCTATAGTTTTGGATACGGTGTTGCGACAATAAGCACAATTATATAAAGCTGTTCTAACGCGCTGCCTATAGTTACGGCTAGCATAACCAAAAACGTATAAAGTTATTTATATCATAACAAAACACACAGCCGATTGACTGTGTGTTTTTAAGTTATATTATGCGTCTTGTTTTGTATCGGCAATCTGAATTTCCCTAAGGTTTACACCCTGTGGTAATTCATAAGCAAATTTAATTGTCTTTGCAACGTCCTGCACCGTTATACTTGTTGCCCCTACCGTTTCTTTCCATACGTTGTAGCCAGATTTAATCTCATCGCTTGTTGTGTGGCTTAAAAGCTCTGTCGCAACTGCTCCCGGACAGATTCTCATCACCCTTACATTATAGGACGACAGCTCCATCCTTGCAACCTCAGAAAGACCAACTACACCGTATTTTGATGCAGAGTAAGCCGCATGGTTTCCAAAAGGCTTAAGA
>CAYJKW010000006.1:28542-61769 GCA_964370765.1 uncultured Oscillospiraceae bacterium | reverse complement strand
AGTTCTTCATCGAGGTGGAAAGCCACTACAATTCCTCCTTAGAATTCATATATATAGTTATATCTTCATAAATGATATCAGAAAACACACACTATTTCAATACCTTTTAGCAAAAAATTTTTAAAACATACTAAATATATACATTATGCTGCCTTAAAAACCGCTTTACCCGGCACCGTTGCATCAATTGTGCCTATTTCACTTTCCTGTATACTATCCTGTAAAACCTTATTTACCATCTGTATTTTGTAGTCCATAGAAAGATCACTACCTAAAACCACCGTAATTCTACCGTCATAGATAAATTCCATATTTAGTGTGTCGATAATATTTATCTCGGTAACTTTTTCTAACAGATTTGCTTTCTCAAGTTCATCTAAAAGCAACAGAAACATACTTTGCTTATTCTCATCTTTGGATGTTATCGGATCACCTATTTCAGGAGTGGTTTGGTCCAGCCCTACTATTCCACAAAAAACATCTCCATCCTGCGCTATGCGCAATGTTTTAAGCGTTTCGGATACAATATACCTTTGTGATCCATCCTCTATCATGTATCTCTCGATAGAGGGAGTAACTTCGATAACAACCGTTGCCGGTAATCTACGTCGTACATCAACCGACTCTATGTACACAAATTCTTCAGTTATCTGCAGTTCCACATCTAAAGTGCTAAAAGAAAAAATGTTTTCATCCTGTAATATTGGAACCATCTCAATTAGTTCGGCATCACTGTATACGCTATTCCCCTCTACCGCTACTGACTCTAATCTAAAAACCAGTATAAATGTTGCTACAGCACCTGCAATGCTTAAAAAGCCTATCAAAGCTGTCATTAGCGCTTTTTTGCGTGCACGTCTTCTGCGAGATGCGGTTTTTGTAAGTCGTCCCCTCTTGGGCTTAAGTGTGCCGGTTGAGTTTATATTTTCTGAGTTGTGTTTTTGATCTGTACTTTTATCACGCCCTAAATCTTTTGTAGTATTTTGCGCGCCTTTACTACTCTTAACACCTCTTTTTAACTTCGCTTTATTTTTCATAAAACTTCCTTTAGCAATATTTTATATCTGCTCCGAGCGAACGATAAGAGCTTACAATGTTTTGATACCCTCTGCGTATAAAATCCACGCCATCTATAACACTTTCCCCGCTTGCAGCCAACGCTGCAATAAGTAAAGCTGCTCCACCTCTTAGGTCACCTGCACTTACAGAGGCTGCAAATATCTCCTGTGTGCCATCAATATACACACTACTGTTTTTTCTGCTAGCCGATGCACCAAATTTAGAAAATTCATCGGCACATCTAAATCGATCACAGAAAATCGTATCATTAATAACTGTTTTACCTTTCGATTTTAGCATAGCTGCGGCAAGTAACGGGGCAATATCTGTTGCAAACCCAGGAAAAACACGTGTTTCTAAGTAGCCTATCCCTTTAAGCCTTTTGCTACTACTTAGGCTAATTGTGTTATCCTTAACTGCAATTTTAGCACCTGCTTTTGAGAGTATTCTCAGCAACGGCTCAACATCCTCCGGTTTAGTCTGCGCTATCTCTATCTCCCCACCTGTTGCCGCTGTTGCACAAAGGTATGTTGCCGTCTCTATTCTATCCGGAATTATTTTATATTCAGTTCCAACTAAGGACTCGACACCGTTTATTACTATTGTCTCGGTGCCCTCTCCGGAAATATCAGCCCCTGCACTACGCAAAAAACCTGCAAGATCTTTTACCTCCGGTTCTCTAGCTGCATTTCTAATAATAGTAGTACCGGTGGCCGTAGTTGCTGCCATTAGCAAAGTTTCGGTTGCTCCAACGCTTGGGAACCTTAGAAGTATATCAGCGCCATACAAACCATTCTCTGCATAGCACAATAATTTCTCGCCTACTCGGCGTATGTTTACACCCATCCTTGATAGCCCATCAAGATGTAAATCTATCGGTCTACCACCAAGCTCACAGCCTCCCGGTTGATAGATTGCAGCTATACCGGTAGTTGCTAACAACGGTGCTAAAAAGAAGATGGAGGAGCGCATTGATGACATCAGATCTTTGCTAATACTGCTTTCTATCCGCTGTTTCTTGCGAACCACAAGCCTATCATCCTCTGATTTAATATCGACATTTAGCTTTTTCATTATCTCTGCACAGCTTGAAACATCCAAAAGTTGCGGAGAGTTATAAATAGTGCATCTCCCCTGCGTCATGAGCGATGCGGCAAGAATTGGTAGCACACTATTTTTAGCCCCCTGAACCTCTACCTTGCCACATAATCTTTTTTGTCCCTTTATCGCTATTTTTTCCAAAACAACACCTCTTTTTTTGTATTTCAGTCTATGCTATGCAAAAAAAGCAGATGTTGTTAATGCTGTTTTAGAACATTTTTTCTATGTGTCGATAAATTTTAGGAAGTGCATCATGAATATAACATGCTTTTGCGGCTATTCCCATGTCATATATACGTTGCCTGTTTGCTACAAGTTCATCAACTGTTTCTATTAACTTCCTGTAGTTGAAGTCATTGTCTAGTATCAAAACTGCCGCCCCCTTTTGGGCAAGTGACATCGCATTATGGTATTGGTGATTCTCCGAAACGTTTGGCGATGGCACAAGTATAGACGCCCTACCAGCGGCCGCAATTTCGCTTACTGTTATCGCACCGGATCGGGATATAACCAGGTCGGCAGCTGCAAGCATGGCGGGCATATCATCGATATATTCTTCTATATGAATATTACTATCATTGGCGAAACCATATTCCTCGGCTAACTCCTTAAATGTCTCTTTCCCATATCTTCCTGTTGCATGATAATGTTTGTAACTTTTATCTGTTTCGTTACAATGTTTCATAAATCCAGCGACCGCGTTGTTGATTTTAGCTGCACCGAGTGATCCGCCAAAGGAAAGAATAACGATATCGTCCTGTGTGGCCGATAATGCGGCACGACATTTTGCCCTATCTTGCAAAAGGATTTCTTGGCGCACCGGATTTCCACTAATTATCGTTTTGTGTGGAACCTTAAGTGCTGCCGTCGCCTGCTCGTTGACCGTAAAGACAACGTCGGACTTTTTAGCTAACAAACGATTGGTTACACCGGGATAACTATTGGATTCGTGTATCACTGTTTTTATCTTCATCTGCTGAGCAACCCTCATTATAGGGCCACAGATATATCCGCCTGTACCAATAACAATATCCGGCTTAAAATCATTAAGTATTGTCTTTGCAGCAGGCATTGACCGCATTAGACAATATGCAGCATGTGCATTTCGTTTTATGTTTTGAACATTAACTTTGCGTTGAAAACCATGTACCTCAATAGATGTAAATTCGTATCCGGCCTTTTGCACAAGATGATATTCCATACCATCGCTACGCCCTACAAAAAGAATATTTGCAGAAGGAAGTCGCTCTAAAATATATCCAGCTATGGCTATTGCCGGATTTATATGTCCGGCAGTACCACCGGCCGCTATTAATATCTTTAAATCATCTTTCATCGCCACCTCAATCTTTGGTCAATCTCGACTGCCTTGAAACCGAAAGTACAACACCCATCTCTGCTAATAACATCATAAGTGATGTACCTCCGGAGGAAAAGAATGGAAGGCTTATTCCGGTGTTCGGAATAGTGTTAGTTGCAACCGCAATATTAAGTAGAGCCTGTCCTATTACCTGTGTCATAATTCCAATAACTAATAGTGCACCAAACTTATCCCTTGCATTTACTGCAATCATTATACCACGAATTAATAATAACATAAATAACAGCATAACGAAAAATGCACCAATAAATCCAAGTTCCTCACATATTACCGAAAATATGAAATCGTTTTGAGGCTCCGGAAGATAAAGATGTTTCTGCCTTGAGTTGCCAAGCCCTAGCCCAAACAGACCTCCTGAACCGATTGCCAACATACTTTGAATAGTCTGGTACGATGACCCTTGCGGGTCGATAAACGGGTCCCTCCATATCTCTATACGAGTCATTGCATAGGGGATCAGCTCATCGATAAGGGTCATCACTAACCCTAAGCCAAAGATCGCAGCAACACCTGCAATAATAAAGTATTTAAGGTGAGTTCCACCTACAAACATAAGAACGACACCAATCATCAAAACAATTATTGTACCGGAAAGATGGGGTTGGTTAATCATTATTAATGCGGTAACACCCAAAACCGAGATATAGGGTAATACCCCGTATTTAAAGGTATGCATCATCCCTTGATATTTTGAAATCAGATGTGCAAAAAGCAGAACAATAGCAAACTTCGTAATCTCACTTGGTTGAAATGTTCCTATCGATCCAATTCTTATCCACCTTTGCACACCATGTTGTTCCGGAAACAAAAAACATGCAAGTAACAAAGCTGTACTAACCACGATTAATGGCACTGCAAATGGTCTTAGCAGATGATAATCAAAGCGAGAAGCAATAAGCATTACCACAACGCCCATGGCCGCAAATATTAGCTGCTGTGTAATATATTGATTACTGTTACCCTCTTCGTAGTATGCTATTGCATAGCTCGCCGAATAGAGCATAATAAGCCCAAATGAAAGAATTATCAATATCAGCGCCAAGAACGGCAGGTCAATTTCGCTTTTCTTTATTCGCTCTCGTGAAACTACGCTTTTTTCCAAACCTCACCTCGCATTAGTAAATTACTATATAAAGTATTGCCGCAAGTGTGCCAGTTAACGCAACAAAGCAAAAAAGTGCTACAATTTTAACCTCCGTCAACCCTAACATCTCAAAGTGATGATGAATGGGAGACATGCGAAATATCCTTTTACCCTTGCCGTATATGCGTTTCGTAATCTTAAAATAACCAACCTGAATCATTACCGATGCTGCTTCAATCATATAAAGTAGGCCTATCATAAACAGAATTTCAGGTCGGCCTATACAAAATGCAGTCGTAGCCACTGCACCACCTAAAAACATACTACCTGTATCACCCATAAAGACTTTTGCAGGATAGAAGTTCCACAACAGAAATCCAACCATCCCCCCGGCTACCGCAGCAGTAAACAATGCTGTTGCAAACTGGTAAACCAGTATAGATATCGCAACATATCCTATCATAACTATAAAGGTTACTGATGGTGCAAGACCATCTATTCCATCGGTCAGGTTAACTGCATTAACAATTCCAATTATTAATAAAAAGGCAATCAGATAAAAGAAGTAAGAAAGATCAACTACACCAAAATATGGAATCATAATTGTTGTATGCAGGCTGTCGTTTAGATATAACCCATACATAAAAAGGGTTGCTACAGCAAACTGAAGAATAATTTTAAGTCCGGCCACAAGCCCAAGGTTCCTTTTTAGCGCAACCTTAATATAGTCATCTATAAAACCTATAGCCCCAAAGCCTAATGCACCGCCGAATGCTATTGCAACATTAATAATATTTTGCATCGATAGCTCTAAAAACAAGCTATCGGCACCAAAGTAGATAGTACTTGCAGCTACAGCTAATGCAATTATTATTCCTAACACAAACATCAGCCCACCCATTGTAGGGGTGCCCTGTTTACCACTATGCCATGTAGGCCCAATTTCCTTAATCGTTTGGCCATATTTTATCTTACGCAAAAAAGGAATACAGAAGTAGCCCGATATTCCGGTTACCGCAAGCGAAATGATTGCGGTAACTAATAGTAGGTATCGCATTATCATTTAGTAACCCCTTTGTTTATAAAACAGTTCCATTATTTCTTCCAGTTGCATCCCCCTGCTAGCCTTAAACATAACCGCACAGTTTTCTTTAAAGTAGTCATTTAGGTAATCCATAGCAACAAGTCTATCATTAGTATGTGCAGTATCCGGGATTGTTTGCTGCGCCTCTAACGCAATGTATTTTGCCATCTCCCCATAGGTAACAACAGCATCAATATTTTTTTGTGCTAAATACGCACCTATATCTCGATGCGCATCCTCAGATATCTCACCAAGTTCTAACATATCACCTAAAACAGCTATCCTATGGCTAACATCCGGTATGCTTGCAAGTGTATCAATTGCCGCCCTCATAGAATCTGGGTTTGCATTATAGCAGTCTTCTATAACTACAAAGCCACTCTGAGGTACTATACGTTGACGCATCCCACAGCTTTGATAATTTTTTAGTGCAGCTACCGCTGTGTCACCATTAAGCCCAAGTCCGTAAGCAGCAGCATAGGCCGATAAAGCGTTGTATACATTATGTTTACCAAGCGCAGGAATCCTTGCAGAAAACTGCTCGGCAGTTCTTTTGTTTACAATAGTAAATTCAGTATCATAATCATTTGCTGATATATCTTGCGCAATAATATCTGCCGACTCGTTATCAATCGCAACAGTTATAAGATTAATATTGTCGGGAGGTTCTACCTTACATAGCATATCATTATCAACGTTTATTATTAAAGTACCACCATCAGGTATGCCACCCACTATCTCCAGTTTTGCATCCTTTATATTTTCTCTTGTTTTAAGTTGTTCGATATGCGCGTATCCTATATTGGTTATAATACCAACTAAAGGTTTTACCGCATTAGTCAATTTGGATATATCCCCTTTATCGGACATTCCCATCTCAAGCACACCATAATCGTAGCTATCATCAAGCTTAAACAGTGTCTCCGGCAATCCTATTTCGTTGTTACGATTGCCCTCGTTTTTAAGTGTTTTTCCAAAAGCCGATAATACACAGTGAACAAATTCTTTTGTAGTTGTTTTACCTACACTACCTGTAACCCCTATTAATTTTGCACTATAAAAATTACGATAATTTTGCCCCATGGTTATCATAGCATCTAAGCAATTATCGGTTAGCAGTTGCCTTTCTTTTGGAATAGTGGATAATTCACGCTCCACTATCACTGCAACTGCACCCGCTGCTATTGCCTTATCGGCATAATCATGCCCGTCTACATTCTCGCCCTTTATGGCAACAAAAACATAACCTTTTTCGACACTTCGAGAGTCAACAACAACACCATTTGCATATTCGGCAGCGATGTTGTCAGCTAAATTACCTATACCGCATGTTAAGTTTTTAAGCCTTATTCTTTCCAACACTTACCTCCTTTACAAATTCCTCTACAATTTTATGTTCATCAAAATATAGTGTTATTCCGTCAATCACCTGGTAATCCTCATGCCCTTTTCCGCAAAGTGCAAGTACATCGCCTTTTTTTAGCATTGCTAAAGCCGCATGAATCGCACATCTTCTGTCAACGTGATATATATATTTTACATTACGTTCATTAAATACAGGTGTAATATCAGCAATAATCTTATCTGCATCCTCACTTCTTGGATTATCAGAAGTTATCACCGCAAAATCGCAGTAATCTGCAACTGCATGGCCCATGCTCGGCCTTTTTTCTGCATCTCGCTCCCCTGCACAGCCAAATAATACTATCAACCGTCCAGTTACAAAAGGTTTTATACTACTAAGAAAGCTTTTTAACCCGTCCCCAGTATGTGCATAGTCACATATTATACTATAATCCCCTGCAAAAAGCAACTCACTACGACCCTTTACCCCTTTACTGGTTTGTAAAGAATTAATGGCAATCTCAGCCTCAACACCAAGTAATATCGCAGTTACAGCAGCCGCAACTGCATTATATACAGAAAACTCTCCAAGCATCGGTATAAAACACACTCTATCCTTTTCACCAAGTTTTACGGCAAAGGATACACCTGTTGCAGAAAGCTTTACTGTATGCGCCCTAAACTGTGCAGTATCGTTGTGGAGAGAGTAACCTACTACCCTCCCTTTAAAACTATCTGCAATTCTTAATGAGTATTCATCATCAAGGTTTAGTACAGCACAGTCAACATGGTCAAAAAGTGAGGCCTTAGCTAAAAAATAATTTTCAAGGGTCTTGTGATAATCCAGATGATCCTGTGTAAGGTTTGTAAAAACCCCTATTTTAAAGTGAAGCCCGTATAGTCTTAGCTGGTCAAGCGCCTGGCTACTAGCTTCCATGACCATATATTTACAACCGGCTTTTACTGCCCTTGCAAGTAACGCGTATAACTCAAATGGATCCGGTGTAGTATACTTCGCAGGTATCTCTACCCCGCAAATTTCATTTTTTATAGTACCTATCAACCCTGTCTCACTGCCCGAGTCTTCTAAAATTTGTTTGATAAGACTTGTAACTGTTGTCTTACCATTAGTACCGGTAACAGCAATCATAGTTAGATTATTATTAGGCTCACCCCAAAACCTACGGCATAACAAGGAATACGCAACGCGTGTATCCTCTACAACTATCTCGCACTCAGCCCCTGTAGGTTTTTGACAGACAACAGCCACAGCACCTTTTTCTATGGCTTGCTTTGCATAGCTGTGCCCATCTGATCTTACGCCTACTATGCAGATGAAAAGTGACCCCGGCTTAACCGTTCGGGTATCTTGCGTTATATGGGTAACCTCAATGTCATCGTAAACTTTATCGGTTTTTATAACATTTATCAATTCATTAAGTTTCAAACTACACCTCTAATCAACAAGCGTATGATCTTGTAACGTTATGGTTATCGGAGTGCCAAGCGGAACTCTCTCGTTTGCCTGTATACTTTGTTCTACAACCTCTACATTCCCACCTACTGTAGCTCCGGTTCGCTTAACATTAAGTCCTGCAGCCACTAGTGTCCTTGTAGCTGCCGATTCTGTAAACCCTGTAACATTGGGTACTGTTACAAGCTGTGGTTCCATTGTGTCTATAGTATTAAGAATAATTGTGGAACCTCTTGCCAGTACTGTTCCGGCAACCGGAAACTGGCTAATTACTGTGTTGCCATCGCCATGCACTTCAAAGTTAAAGCCGTTGCGTTGTAGTGCTACCTGTGCATCTGTCGATGATAGTCCCTCAACATTTTGCACCATAATCTCTACTACAGCCTGTTCCTCCTCTGTATACTCCGGTTCTACACCAAGGTAAGGTAATGTTTCACCTATAATAAGTCCAACCACAGGCGCTGCAAGTATACCACCATATCCGTATATAGATTTTGAGCTGTGTGGTTCATCAAGCACAATTAAAACTGCTATCTGTGGGTCGTCAACCGGAGCTACTGCACCAAATGATGCAATACGTAACGATTCACCACCGTCCTCATCAAGTTTTTGTGAGGTACCACTTTTACCACCAACCTGATAACCCATAACATATGCGTTTTTACCGGGAGAGTTGTACCCTTCTGCACCGGCAACACCTATCTCCATCATCTTTAAAAGCTCATCCGAAACATCTGAAGATATTATTTGTCGTTTTGGTTCCGGTGTCAATGTTTCTACTATATTCCCTTGCGAATCAAGAACTCTATCAACAAGGTGCGGTTGCACAAGCTCACCACCATTCGCTATAGTGGAAATCATTGTTATCATCTGAATAGGTGTAACCTTAATAGACTGACCGAAACTTGTACTTGCAAGCTCTACATCACCCAAGCCTTCTGCATCATAATATATACTTTGGGCTTCACCCGCTATGTCTATACCGGTTTTTTCGGTCATTCCAAAGGCCTCAACATACTCATAAAAGGTCTGAGCCCCCATATCCAGTCCCATCGCAATAAATGCAACATTACATGAATTTATTAGAGACTGGGCAAAAGTTTGAGTTGAACCGGCATGGTCACCGGTATCGGCACACCTCATAGTGTGCCCCTCTACTACTGTATGTCCTGCGCAGTAATATGTATCACTGTTTATCAAGGCAGATCCAGAATCTAGCGCTGCCGAGGCTGTCAGAAGTTTAAACACTGAACCCGGTTCGTAAAGATCAGAAACCGCCTTATTACGCCACTGTTCATTAAGTGCAGCGCTATATGCCGCCTCCTGCTCCTCCTCCGGAAGTTCTTCTATATCGGAAATAATTTGTGAGTCATGTATGGTAAACGGATCGTTTGGGTCAAAGTCATTTTTTGTTGCCATCGCCAGTATTGCCCCAGTGTTTACATCCATCACAATACCTACTCCACGGGCCTCTACATTATGTTCTATTACCGCATATTCAAGATGTTTTTCTAGATAATGTTGTATCGTTTCATCTATAGTCAAGACAATACTGTTACCATCCTGTGGCTCATATCTCTCTTCATAATCATATGGCAAAGCCCCGCCCAACGAGTTCTTTGCGGCCACCACTCTACCGGGTATTCCTGTTAGCTCATCATCATAGTAGGCCTCTATTCCGGCAAGACCTTGGTTATCGGTACCGGTAAATCCAATTACCGTTGACAAAAAGTCGCCATAGGGGTAATATCTTTTACTATCTTCATGTAGATATATTCCGTAATATCCGTTGGATGTCGCAAACTCTCTAACCTCATCGGCTATCGGTTTATCAACCTTCGACTTTATAAGTTCATAGGCGCTTTCTGTACGTTCTAATTTCTGCTCTATCTCTTCCTCGGGGACATCCAGTATTTCGGATAATCCGTCTGCAATATCGTTTCGCTCATCTTCATCTATATTGTTTGGCGCAACACTTATAGTCCAAACTGTAGCACTTGTTGCAAGAACCTTCATATTGGCATCATATATTGTGCCACGATTTGGAGGAACAGTTATGTCTCTAAGCTGTTGCTCCTCTGCCGCCTGTCGTAACTCCTCATGCCTAATAATCTGAAGATCAATAAGGTTATAAATAATAATGCTAAAAGCAACAAGAACAAAAACGCCTAATACTGATAGGCGTAATCGCATTGTGTTATTCGGGCCGGTTTCATTTTGATGCATACAGCTACCTCTCTATACTACCATAATATTTGATTATGGCTTTAAGTATTCCATAATAGAAAGGAAGTTTTGACTTATCATCTTTTCCCACTCCTGTGCAGGCTCCTCTTTCACCTGTAGCTCGTTCTCGCTTTTTAGGTGTATGTATTCAATTTTAGAGGTGTCATTTTTTACAAGTCCGAGTTCCCTTATTGCATATTCTTCAACCTCTTGCAACGAGGTTCTTCGCTCCATATCAAAGCTTAGGTAGGAATGTTCACTTTCTAACAGCGTTAGCTCATCGCTGAGCTTCTCTATCTCTCCATACTGCTCTGTAAGTTCTGCATTACTATACAAAACCCCCATTATTAGCAATGCAAAAAAAGCAACCAACATTACCGACTTAAATCTTTGCAAACCCTTTGACGCTGCCTTGGTGCCTGCTACTTTTTTATATCTTCTTGATGACGTGCGGCGCTGTGAGGGCAGGTTGCTCTCACGATAATATCCGCGTTCTAGTGTTGTCGTCTCTAATACTCTTTGCATGATTCTCCTATAGCTTTTCAAGCACTCTAAGCTTAGCCGACGCACTGCGTCTGTTTAAAGATAGCTCCGCTTCATCGGCACTAATGTATTTCACAACCAATCGTGCTTTAGGTTTATTGTTACATACGCATTTAGGCAGATCTTTAGGACAGATGCACCCCTCACACAGAGATTTAAAATAATTTTTCACCATCCGATCCTCAATGGAGTGAAATGTTATTATACAAAATCTACCACCTGGTTTAAGTGCATTAAAGATGCTTTCAAGTCCACTTTCAAGTGCACCAAGCTCATCATTCGCAGCTATGCGAAGTGCCTGAAATGTTTTTTTTGCAGGATTCTTATCCTTGCGCCTTACTTTTGCAGGCAAGGCGGATACAATAACCTCAGCAAGTTGTGTGGTTGTAGTTATAGGCTGCTGTTCACGATATTTTACTATCTTGGAAGCAATAAACCCTGCATTTTTTTCATCCGAATATCTGTAAAGTATCCTTTGTAAATCCTCTTTAGAAAGTGTGTTAACAAGCTCTGCAGCAGTAACAGCATCTTCACCCATTCGCATATCAAGGGGTGCGTCCATTCTGTACGAAAACCCTCTTATTGCTGTATCAAGTTGATGTGATGATACCCCCAGATCAAGCAATGCACCATCAAGTTGCGTTACACCCATCTCCTTTAACACTTTTGCGGCATCTCTATAGTTTGCATTAACAACATGTGCCGGCAAGCCTGTTAGTCTATCGGTAGCCGCCTTCACCGCCTCTGCATCTCTATCAAAGGAGTAAAGGGTTCCGGATGTTAACCACTTTGCAATCTCATAGGAATGCCCGCCACCACCGGCTGTACCATCAAGATACAACCCATCGGGCTTGACATTCAGCTGCTCTATAACCTCATTTAACAGAACAGGTATATGAGAAAACTGCATCGTTAAAATTCCATCACAAATTTATCTTCGTAAAAGTAATCATTAGTGGCATCAAACACCATTGCATCGCCTTGGCTAAACATACTCTCGATTACGTCTGCTAATAATGTAGGTTCAAAACTTAGTTCCATAATATTACCTTTCCTCTCTTTGAAAATCTTTATTATTAATAACAGGCTATATACCCAGACTTCCCATTGCTTCTTCCAGAATATCTTCGTCGAATTCGTTGCAAACTTTTTCATAGTTTGCTTTGCTCCAGATTTCCGCATATGATCCGGCGCCTATTATTACTACCTCTTTATCGATCCCTGCGTGATCTCTAAGTGTGGACGGTATAAGTATCCTTCCCTGTTTGTCCGGAGTTACATCCTCAAGATTTGAAAAGAAAAATCTGTTTGTCTTTCTTATCTTTACCATAGGCGGAAGATTATTAAGCTTCTCGCTCATCTCTTCCCATTTTTCTTGTGGAAATGCAACTATACACCCATCAAACCAGCGAGTAATTACAAAGCTCCCCCCCATTTCCGTGCGCATCTTTGCCGGAAAATTCAAGCGACCTTTTTCATCAAGCTGATTATTGTATGTACCTGTCAGCATTTTACCACTTTTACCCACTTTCCACCACTTTTCAATCATTATATAACAAAATCAGGAAAAAATCAAGTGTTTAGCATCAATTTAATTTATCTCAATTCGGTGACATTATGTTTTGATAATATGTCGGTAGATACAACAAACTTTACATATAATTTTATTTATTGTATAGTAATAGCAGATTTAAAGGAGAGTTTTATGTTAATGGGAATAGGCACAGTAATATTAGGTGGCATGCTCGCATATTGGCTGTTTACAAAAATAAAGCTTCCCGGTATAGTAGGCTTATTGTTTGCCGGAATATTATTGGGCCCCGGTGTATTAGATGTTATCGATAGCGACCTATTATCTATTTCACCTGATCTGCGTAACATTGCACTAATCATCATCTTAACAAGAGCAGGCCTTTCTTTAAATACAAACGATTTAAAGAAAATAGGTCGCCCCGCTGTTTTAATGAGCTTTGTGCCTGCAACTTTTGAAATTGTTGGAGTTGTGCTTATTGCACCACTTCTGTTCACACTAAGTATTAAGGAAGCCTTAATCATGGGTGCGGTTGTCGCCGCTGTGTCACCTGCTGTTATAGTACCAAGCATGATAAAAATAATGGAGCAAGGGTTTGCGTCTAAAAGAAAAATACCTCAGCTAATATTAGCCTGTGCATCGGTAGATGATATTTTTGTAGTTGTCTTATTTACTATCTTTATAGAAAATACCGAGTTACATGCAAGCAGCCTTATCGAGTTACCACTCTCGGTTTTTACAGGTATCGTAATCGGGGTAATACTTGGCCTACTACTATGCCTTTTATTTAAAAGGTTTCATCTACGTGATAGTCACAAAGTCTTAACGATACTTGCATCGGGCTTTGTGCTTGTTTCTCTTGAACCAATAGTTGCCAACATCCCTTTTTCCGCACTGATAGCTATTATGACATTGGGAATCACTATTAAGCATAGATTAGAGAATGTAGCATCCAGACTATCAACAAAATTTTCAAAGCTTTGGATCTTTGCAGAGCTAATGCTTTTTGTCTTAGTCGGAGCCACTGTAGTTCCACAAAACTTAGCAAACGCGTGGCTACCCGCTACACTGCTTTTAGTTTGTGTAAGCCTGTTTAGAATGTCGGGAGTTTTTATTAGCCTACTTAAAACATCACTTAAAAAAAAGGAACGCATTTTTTGTGCAATAGCCTATCTACCAAAGGCAACAGTACAAGCAGCAATAGGACCTATCCCACTTTCCATTGGTCTTGCCTGCGGAGAAACGGTATTAACAGTAGCAGTTATGGCTATTATTATAACTGCACCTATAGGTGCTACACTTATCGAGAAAACTTACAAAAAACTGTTAAATGAAATCGAATTGTAACCATTATTGTTTATTTTCCTAAAAATATCCGACTTTTGTTTTAAAAAAACTTTTCATTTAACACTTTTATTTTTTATTTTTTATGTTATAATATTAATATCTGTCAAAATATAGAGGTGAATAACTTTTGGATAAATATATAGTAAAAGGTGGCAACCCGTTAATAGGAGAGGTATCAATAAGCGGTGCTAAAAACGCAGCTGTCGCAATTCTACCTGCTACAATTCTATGTAACGGTGTTTGTGTTATTGAGAATCTCCCGAACATAAGTGACGTAGCTATAGCTGTACACATATTGCATGATATCGGAGCAAAGGTTCGACCATTAGATGAATCTACACTTGAAATAGATACATCATGCATACACGCAACTTCTGTTGCCGATGAAATGGGTCGGCAGATGCGGGCATCCTATTATTTTATAGGTGCACTTTTAGGTAGATTTGGCAAGGCAAGTGTTTCAATGCCCGGTGGATGTGATCTTGGTGCAAGACCTATCGATCAACACCTAAAGGCATTCCAAACATTTGGAGCTGATATTTCTGTAGAACGCGGAATGATAAATGCAAACTGCAACAAACTGGTTGGATCGCAGGTGTTTTTTGATACCGTCTCGGTAGGCGCAACAATCAATTCTATGCTTGCAGCGGTGCTTTGCGAAGGTACCACAATACTTGAAAACGTTGCAAAAGAGCCTCATATCGTTGACGTTGCCAACTTCTTGAACACAATGGGTGCCGACGTAAGAGGTGCCGGTACCGACGTAATAAAAATTCATGGTGTTAAGCAACTTCATGGTTGTAACTATGCCTTAATCCCTGACCAGATAGAGGCTGGAACTTTTATGGTTGCAGCAGCAGCAACCGGCGGCAATGTATTAGTAAAGGATGTTACACCAAAACACCTTGAGCCTATTATTGCAAAGCTCGAAATGGCTGGTGTTCAGGTAGAAGAATATGACGAAGCTATCCGAGTAAGCCGTACCGAAGACTTAACTCCGATAAATATTAAGACACAGCCTCACCCCGGGTTCCCAACCGACATGCAACCACTTATGGCTGTTTTACTTTCTAAGGCAAAAGGAATATCGATTATAACCGAATCCATCTGGGATAATCGATTCAGATATATCGACGAGCTGTTACGAATGGGCGCTAATGTTCAGGTAGACGGAAGAGTAGCAGTTATCGAAGGGGTGCCTCGTCTAAGTTGTGCACCGGTAAAAGCTACCGATCTTCGTGCAGGTGCAGCACTTGTAATTGCAGCCCTTTGCACCGACGGATGTAGTGAGATCAGTGACGTTGAGCATATCGAGCGTGGCTACGAACATTTTGTTGAAAAACTGCAGTCGCTTGGAGCCGATATTCACAGGGAAGGTATCGAGCCGATATCCATACCACAGGCACTATAGCAAGGTACAATAATATTGCCGCCTATACCTAACGGTATATGGCGGCAATATTTAGATAACTATTTGAAAGGTATATTAAAAATGGCTCGTTTTGGAACACTTTACAGTAGTTCTTCTGGAAACTGCGCTTACATAGGTGAAGGTGAAGAAACACTTCTAATCGATTGCGGAAAGAACTGCAAAACTACAATAAACGCCCTATACTCTCTATCAATCGCCGTTAGTAGTATAAGGGGCATCCTTATAACACACGAACACACCGACCATATATCCGGATTAGCAGTATTACTAAAACACTATGCCATACCCATATACGGCTCACCCTCAACACTAAAGTATCTTGTAACAAAAAAACTGGTTCCCGATAATGCAACGCTCATCCCGGTCCTGACACCAGCCACATTTAAGGTTGGGTCATTTAGTATAAAACCTTTCGAAACATGTCACGACAGCCTTTGCGCATACGGCTATCATATAACAACCAACAAAGGTAAGCGAATCGGATATCTTACCGATAGTGGGATCGTACCACCCAACGCATTTAACCTACTATCAGGTTGTGACCTTGTGGCAATAGAAGCAAACTACGATGAACAGTTGTTAGCCAAAGGACCCTATCCCTATTATCTTAAGCGTAGAATATCATCTGATAACGGACATCTTTGTAATACCGATAGTGCCGAATCTGTTGCAAAATTAATTAAAACAGGGGTAACCAAATTTACAATGTGCCACCTAAGCAAAGAAAACAATCGCCCTGAAAAAGTAATGACAGCACTTGCACAGACTTTCTATGCACACGGAATTACATCAGGAGATGAACTCGAAATAAAGATTGCACCTAGTGATACACCATTACAACCAATGGAGGTTTAGATTATGCAGAGTATCCAGCTAATATCTGCCGGCAAGCTTTCAAAAAAATATTGGAAAGAGGCTACCAATGAATTTGAAAAAAGGCTGTCTGCCTACTGCCGCTTTAAATCGATAGAGGTCAAAGAACGAGGCGAAAACCAAAAAGACCTCTGCCGTGAAGCAGAGGACTTTAGAGTTTCGATACAAAAAAAATCTTTTACTGTTGCACTATGTGTAGAAGGACGCCCCATTACATCAGACCAACTTGCAAGCCTTATAAAACAATGTGCCATGCAGGGCAAGGATTTATGTTTCATTATAGGCTCGTCACAGGGTATTGATGAAGACTTTAAAAAACAATGTGACGAGAGAATATCACTTTCTAACATGACATTCCCACACCAGATGGCAAGAGTTATTCTCACAGAACAGCTATACCGAGCCTTCAATATTTTATCAGGCGGAAAGTATCATAAATAGTAGATTACTTATTAAAATAATGCACCCTATCATTATTTCTGTATTGTAATGCCTGTGCAAGGTGTTCTACCTCAATACGCTCACTTTCATCAAGATCGGCTATCGTTCTCGAAACCTTCAGTATACGCTCGTGAGCCCTTGGGGACAACCCAAGGCGGTCAAATGCACCTCGCATCATCGCCTCCGCCTGAGATGATAATACACACACCTCCCTTAACATAGATGCAGTTATCTGTGCATTACAGTTAACTCCGACAAGCCCTCTTTTCTGCTGTCTATATCTTGCCTTAACAACGCGTTTTAATATTTCAGCAGAGC
Organism: uncultured Oscillospiraceae bacterium; assembly: GCA_964370765.1. Classification (GTDB taxonomy): domain Bacteria; phylum Bacillota; class Clostridia; order Oscillospirales; family Ruminococcaceae; genus CAYJBH01. The sequence goes on along the minus strand of CAYJKW010000006.1, from coordinate 44,531 downwards.
TTTCACCGGGATCAACAGTGGTAAGGTCATCATATTCTACACTGGGCACCTCAATATGAATATCAATTCTATCAAGTAACGGCCCTGATATTTTGGATTTGTAGCGCTCAATGCTATTTTGACTACATCTACAATCCTTTGTCGGATGCCCACAAAATCCGCAAGGGCACGGATTCATTGCTGCGACAATCATCGTGTTGCAAGGAAAAACAGAGCTACCAGACACGCGTGATACTCTCACAACACCATCTTCCATCGGTTGTCTCAAAATCTCTATCGCATCCCTCTTAAATTCCGGAAGTTCATCAAGAAACAGCACACCGTTATGTGCAAGTGATATCTCTCCGGGCTTAGGTATACTCCCCCCACCCACTAATCCCTGCGCCGAAACAGAGTGGTGTGGATCTCTAAAAGGTGGAGTGGTAATCAAAGATCTATCATCAGGAAGTTCACCCGCAACAGAGTAAATCTTTGTGACCTCTATAGCCTGTTGTAATGTTAGCGGCGGTAAAATAGACGGGATACGCTTTGCAAGCATGCTTTTACCTGTACCTGGCGGGCCGGACATCAATATATTATGACCTCCGGCAACAGCTACCTCTATAGCTAGCCTTGCATTACTCTGACCCTTTACATCACAAAAATCGTTTAGATGCATTGCATTCTCTAGGTTGGGAATATATGTATTACATGCATCAATCTTGTTACCGGTGAAATGTTCAACTATTCGAGCCACATTGTCTACCGGGTAAACATTTATTCCGTTAATAACGGCCGCTTCTAAAGCATTATCCTTTGGAACAAAAAGGTCGATTATCCCTATTTGTACAGCGGCTATCGCCATAGAAATAACACCGCTGACCGGACGCAACTTACCGTTTAAACTAAGCTCACCGATAAATGCGCACCCCTCGGTGTTAGCATGGAATTGACCTGACGATTTGAGTAATGAGATAAAAATAGGTACATCATAAATAGTTCCTACTTTTTTTATATCACCCGGTGCAAGATTTACGGTAATTCTACTTGTAGGGTAGTTATAGCCAAGATTCTTTAAGGCAGATCGAACCCTATTTTTTGCCTCCTTCACCGAATTATCGGGTAGTCCAACTATGTCAAGTTGAGGCAATCCGCCGGTAATATCCGTTTCTACCTCCACTAAATAGCCATCCAATGTACTCACCCCGAGGCTTTTAACTCTGGAATACACATTCTATCCCTCCGTTTATTTAACCTTATAATACTACAACAGATAGCAAGTTACAATAGGTAGTAATATATACATCTTGCTGCCCATATAAAATTTTTCAACAGCCAATTGTGCATAAGTTATAATAATAATGACTATTATTTAAAAGTAACATGTTTAATCACGATAGACAATTAAAAATAATTTGTACAATGTGCTATAAACTTGACATATTTTGTTTTTTGGTTTATAATAAATAGACAAGAGTTTGTCCTATAACACACTTTCCAGAATCACAGGTGACTTCATATGACCATTTCAAATATCATAAAAAAACAATATGACAGATGGATTGACACCAATTTATCGGACATTGATTTAACTGCAGAGTTATTATCCATCCAAGGTGATGAACTAGAGATAACGGAACGTTTTGCAAAAGATCTTGAATTCGGAACGGCAGGTCTTAGGGGGATTATCGGGGCCGGAACAAACCGAATGAACGTTTATACCGTTGCTAGGGCAACTCAGGGTTTAGCTCAATATATTATAAAAAACTCGCTTTCAAAATCCGTGGCTGTAGGCTATGACAGCAGGATTAAAAGCGATGTTTTTGCCATTACCACTGCCACAGTGCTTGCCGCTAATGGAATTACCACCCATCTTTTCCCAAGGCTCTGCCCTACCCCAATGGTATCCTTCGCTGTTAGGGAGCTTGGTTGCGGCGCTGGTGTGATGATCACCGCAAGTCATAATCCCGGAAAATATAACGGCTACAAGGCCTACGGCAATGATGGTTGTCAGATGACAGATGATAACGCAGCACAGGTATTTAGCGAGATATCTACCATAGATATTTTTGATGATATAAAAAACACATCGTTACAAGATGCAATTGACAATAAGCTTATTAGCTACATTTCAAATGATCTTTACGAAAGATATTACAGTAGCGTGACGGAACAGCGCCTACGAATAAATTCTGGCGATACAAAACTTAAGGTTGTATACACCCCTCTTAACGGCGCCGGAAATGAGCCGGTTCGTGAAATATTAAAAAGATGCTCAGCTGCATCGGTAACCGTTGTAGCCGAACAGGAAATGCCGGACGGCTATTTTACTACCTGCCCATATCCCAACCCAGAATCAAGAGAGGCTTTAAATCTTGGTATTAAACTTTGTAAGTCTATAGGCGCCGATCTTTTACTTGCCACCGACCCTGATAGCGACAGGGTTGGAATTGCCGTTAAAGATGGCTCTGATTACCTTTTACCAACCGGTAACGAAATTGCTCTTTTGCTGTTAGATTATATTATAACCTCTCGCAATGAACTAAAAAACATGCCACAGAATCCAATATTTATTAAGTCGATTGTAACAACAGGTCTTGCAGCAGAAATCGCAAAAGCTGCCGGAGTTGAAACGATAGATGTTCTTACCGGATTTAAATATATAGGCGAGCAGATACTTTTCCTAGAAAACAAGGGCGAAGAATCACGTTTTATATTTGGTTGTGAGGAGAGCTATGGTTACCTTGCCGGTAGCTATGTTCGTGACAAGGATGCTGTTGTAACCTGTATGTTGTTGGTTGAGATGGCTGAATATTATAATTCTAACGGGATTAGTGTTAAACAGCAGTTAGAAGACATCTATAAGCGATATGGATATGAGATTAATCTAATAGATAGTTTTGAGTTTGAAGGTCTTAGCGGCCTTGAGACTATATCTAGGACTATGAAAGATATTAGAGCAAACCCACCCAAAAAGATAGCTGAAAGAGAGATTATAAGCTACTATGACTATTATGTAGGTACACAGTCGGACATAAACGGAAACACACAGACAATAAACCTACCCTCATCTAATGTACTACGTTTTGTTATGCAGGATTGTGCTGTGATTCTTAGGCCATCCGGTACGGAACCAAAGATAAAAATTTACTACAGCGCTACTGCCTCGACAAAGAAGCAATCTGAAAAAACAATAGATAAACTTCGTGTCAAGATGAAAAAGTTGCTAAATTTATAAAAAACTATTGCATTAATGTTTTGCTTGTGTTATAATATTTTAGCAAATGCAAATAATAATAATTCTCAAAAAAAAGAGGTGATAAATATGAGAGAGGGCATACACCCAAACTATAATGAAGCTCATGTAGTTTGTGCTTGTGGAGAGAAATTTAGTACTCGTTCCACAAAAAAGGAGATACATGTTGAAATCTGTTCAAAATGTCATCCCTTCTACACCGGCAAGCAAAAACTTGTAGATACCGGTGGTCGTGTAGATCGTTTCAAAAAACGTTTCGGTCTGTAAGTCTTTATTTTACAAAAAGGGCTGTTTGAGTACAGCCCTTTTTGTGCGCAATAAATTATTTTATTATCATAAAGGAATTGTACATTTTTCGACATATAATATATTTAAGAAGTTAGTATAGGTGGATAATGACAGCACGTGAATATCAAGAGATCCTTGAGAAAGATATCCTATCCCCTAACGCCTGCCTTGTGGTAAACAGCAAAGGACGAAAACAAGAAGAGCAACCCTGTCCTTTGCGCACTGATTTTTGTCGTGATCGTGACCGTATCATTCATTCAAAAGCTTTCAGGCGTTTAAAAACTAAGACACAGGTTTTTCTTGCACCGGAAGGAGATCATTTTAGAACACGCTTAACCCATACCCTTGAGGTTGCACAGATATCAAGGACCATCGCAAGAGCTTTAAAGCTTAACGAAGATTTGACCGAGGCAATTGCAATGGGACACGACTTAGGACACACCCCTTTTGGTCATGCAGGTGAGCGTGCGCTTAACGAGCTAAACCCAAACGGATTTGCTCATTTTAAACAGAGTGTACGTGTACTAAATGTATTGGAAAAATATCCTACAGGTTTAAATGTCACCGCCGAGGTCGAGGATGGTATTTTAAACCATACAAAGGCAGATTTTCCTGCAACATGGGAAGGGCAAATTGTACGGTATTGTGATAGAATCGCATATATCAACCACGATATCGAGGATTGCATTACTGCCGGACTTTTAACAGAGGAAGATATACCCAACTCCGCACGGGAGCTGCTTGGCAATAGCAAATCAGCACGAATAACCACCCTTTTAAACGACCTGCTTTTAAACAGCAGCGAAAAAATTGGGTTTAGTCCACAGGTTGACGAGTCGTTTATTAATCTTCACAGTTTTATGTTTGAAAAAATATATGTGGGGAGCGTGGCAAAGGTAGAGGAAAAGAAGGTTTTTCATTTTATCTCAGAACTTTACCGCTACTACTGCAACAACCCAAAGGCTATGCCACAGATGTACCTAAACATCTGTGATACCGATGGCATCGATACCGCAGTAACAGACTATATTTCCGGTATGAGTGATAGCTTTGCAGCCACAGAGTTTGAAAACATATATATTCCCCGCCGATGGTCTATACTTAACAGCAGGTAAAGAGAGTTGATTGATAGAAGTTATATTGAGCAGATAATTGCACAAAATGATATTGTTGGACTAATATCAGAATATGTTCCGCTTAAAAGGGCCGGTAGGGGGTATCTGGGTATCTGCCCTTTCCACAACGAAAAAACCCCCTCCTTTTCGGTTAATGCCGAGCATAACTATTTTCACTGTTTTGGATGCGGCGCAGGGGGCAACGCAATTACCTTTATTATGCGTAATAACAACTTACTGTATGCCGACGCAGTAAAACTTTTGGCTGCACGTGTTGGGATGAAACTACCCGACGAAGACGATGAGCAATCCAAAAGGCGAAGCCTGCTTTTAAAAATAAACAAGGAGGCAGCAAGGTACTTTTACAATAACCTTACCGGTCCAGAAGGTGTTAAAGCAAGAGAGTATTTGCATCAACGCGGCCTCCCCTCCTCCATGGTTACGCGTTTTGGGGTTGGGTTTGCACATAACAGCTATAGCAAGCTACTTTACCATATGACATCCAGTGGTTATAAGGAGTCCGATTTAGATTCTGTAGGTCTGCTTAGAAGAGGAAGCAGAGGTTATTTCGACTTCTTTAGGAATCGCATCATTTTCCCTATTATCGATCTACAGGGTAATGTAATTGCTTTTGGCGGGCGACTTATTGATGGTGAGGGGCCTAAATACCTAAACACCTCCGATACGCCAATCTTTAATAAAGGGCATAACCTTTTTGCACTAAACCTTGCAAAAAAAGAGAATGACCGCAGCTACCTACTGTGTGAGGGTTATATGGACGTAGCCGCCCTACATGGAGCAGGGTTCAAAACGGCAGTAGCAACACTTGGTACCGCCCTTACTGCCGAACAAGCAAAACTTATCTCCAACTATGCCGATAGAGTTGTACTTTGTTATGATAGTGACGAGGCGGGTCAACGTGCAACAGTAAAGGCCACAACTATTTTCTCAAAACTTCCTACCGAGGTGACTGTTTTGCAGATGGACGGGGCAAAGGACCCCGATGAATATATAAAAAATTTTGGTAAAGAAAAGTTTTCTCAGCTTATAAAAAACAGCAATACTACAGTTGAATATGCATTAATAAATGCACGAAGAGGAATAGCGCTAGACACCGACGAAGGTAGGGTAAGATATGTTAACAATGCTGTAAATATTCTTGCTGACATGACCGCTACCGTGACAGAGCGTGAGATATATGCCGGCAGAATAGAACAGGAATGCGGTGTTTCTAAAACTGCTATCCTAACACAGCTAAAAGAAGTATTGCAAAGAAGGCGAAAGCGCCAACAGAAATTAGAGTTTAATGATAATTTTAGTCCATACTCTGTAGCTTCAAAAAAACAAACTATATCAGGTAAAGCATTACAGCTTGTGAACAGGGAGCAACAGCTTGTTGCCGCAATTCTAATAGAGCCAAGCCTTCTTAAGGAGATTGGCACAAAGTTAGAAAGCTATCGCTTTTGCGAACCCGCGCTTGGCGAGGCATTTGCACTAGCAAAAAAATATTACGACGATGGTGTATCGGTAGGTTTTGCGGTTATTGCTTCAGAGCTTCGAGAAGAGTCCGCTAAGGAGATTACCGCTACCATGGCAAGGTTTTCAGATATTGTGCCAACTGCACGCGATATAGAGCTTTATCTTGACAGCATATTCTTACTCTCAGGAGAGCAGCAACTACAGGGTGATATAGAAATAGGCCAACTAACAAATTTTATAGAACAAAAAAAGGAACGTATTCACAGCAAGGAGGAAGTCTAATGACGCCAGCAGACAAGAAACTAACGATCAACGATTTAATCGAAAGCGGCAAACGCACCGGTAAACTATCCACAAAGGATATTAGCGACCTGCTTGAGGAAAACAACTACGATTGTGAGCAGGTAGACAAGCTTTATGAGCAGCTGGAAAGCAACCGTATAGAGATAGTTGACGAGGCTGACGAGGAGACTGTTCCAGTACCTTTAACCGAAGAATCTCTTGATTTTTATGAAACCATCTTATCGGCAGAGGGTGTTGCAATAGATGATCCGGTTAAGGTGTACCTTAAAGAGATTGGACGAGTACCCCTTCTTTCTACCGAGGAAGAGGTAGCTCTTGCAAAGGCAATCCTTTTAAACGATGATGCTGCACGCAAAAGGCTATCCGAGGCAAATCTCCGCCTAGTTGTTAGTATCGCAAAGCGCTATGTTGGGCGTGGTATGCAGTTTCTTGATCTTATTCAGGAGGGCAATCTTGGCCTTATTAAGGCAGTTGAAAAATTTGATCACACTAAGGGATTTAAGTTTTCTACCTATGCAACCTGGTGGATAAGGCAGGCCATTACCAGAGCCATCGCCGATCAGGCAAGGACCATACGTATCCCTGTACATATGGTAGAGACAATCAACAAGGTAAAAAAAGCAGGCAGCATGCTTTTGCATCAAAACGGTCATGAACCTACTGCTGTTGAAATTTCAGAAGAACTTGCAATGCCAGTCGAAAAGGTACGTGAAATAATGCGTGTCGCTCAGGAACCGGTATCACTGGAAACACCTATCGGCGAGGAAGAAGATAGTCATCTTGGCGATTTTATTCCGGATGAAGATGCACCAATACCTGCCGATGCTGCATCAAACACCCTATTAAAGGAGCAGCTTGCAACAGTGCTTAAATCACTTACACAACGTGAGGAAAAGGTTTTAAGGCTAAGGTTCGGCTTAGAAGACGGTCGCCCAAGGACACTCGAAGAGGTTGGAAAGGTATTCGACGTTACACGCGAACGTATACGTCAGATAGAGGCAAAGGCTCTACGTAAGCTTCGTCATCCTAGCAGAAGTAAAAAATTAAAAGACTTTCTAGAATAAAAATAACCACAACAGTCGTTACCCAGATAACTGTATTTGGGTAACGATATTTTTATAACACAAGGAAACAACTAATGATTTACGAGCTACCCCCTGAAAAAACAGATAATATTTATTCGCTTTTTAAAGATTGGAATGATACATTAATATGGTCGTACTTACAGGGTTGTATGGGCAGAGCATGGGTCGATGATATTGACAAGCCTAAAATTGCAAAGATTATTATAGGAGATTTTTGTTTTTTAGGAGGAGATACTTCATCCCTTATATGCCAAGAAATCATTCTTCATCGCCCTGATTCTCATACAAATCCTTATTTATTAATGATTTCACAAACTAAAGGTTTCGAACCCATTATCGAGCATATATATAAAGACAGTAGTTTTAAAACTTTACGATATGCAACAAAGAAGCAACCCGGCGTTTTTGACAGGGCTAAGCTAAAAGGATATATTGATGCAGTTAAAGATGGGTATGATATTGCACCCATTGATGAAGAGTTGTATAGGACAACACAAAAAGAACTGTGGTCGCAGGATTTTTGCTCACAGTTTAAAACATTTGATGACTTTTCAAAACATGGTTTAGGCTTTGTAGTACTACATGATGGCACACCTATTTGTGGTGCCTCATCCTACACATATTACAATAATGGTATCGAAATCGAGATATCAACTGTTCCGGAATTCCGTCGTAAAGGCTTAGCAACGGCCTGTGCATCAAGGCTTATTATTGAATGCCTTGACCGCAATCTTTATCCAAGTTGGGATGCTGCAAACCCCGAATCACTTGCACTTGCAGAAAAGCTCGGATATTCTTTTTGTCACAAATATACTACCTATATCATTAGATATGATCTTATATCGAAATAGCAAAAGAGGGATAATAGCATTTTGATGCTACTATCCCTCTTTTTATTAAAAGCTTATTTTAACGGCTCTTTAAGTTTCCAAAAACCAATATCATCTTTATAAAAAATATCTTTATTGTAGAAACCATCTACGATTCTATTAAACTCTGTTTCGCTGTATCCACAAAAATTACAAAAATCCCTTACGCACAGCGGGTCAATGTTGCCATCTCTTTTATTGATAAGGGGTATTGCTTCCTCCCTTGTCATAAGGCCGTAACGGATCATTCTTGCGGTGTAGTCAGTTGCTGCAGCATGACCAAACTTTGGATATTTCATCCATGAATGAATAAGATATGCGCGGCTGTCTATCTGGTCAAATGTCTCTACATGATGTTGCCTATCCCACTCATGAGTTAGATCGTGGAATCCCCTACTTTTTGCAAGTGCATAGTTTTTAAAGCTATCCCATGGTAAAAAGTATGACATATAAAACGGATCTAATGTTGCAAGTTCCTGTTCGGATGGAGCCTGTGTTAAACTTAAATCATTCTCGGTTACACCATCACCCACTAGCTCATCCATCGGTATACCTACAGCGACACCATTATTAATCTGTTCTTTAGCGGAATATGTCTCTTTATCTGAGTTTCCACCATACTCGTAGCTTACGTTTTCACCATAGCATAGCATCGGCACATTAAATTTAAGTGCCATGTGCAGAGGGAAAGTGTATATCAAACGATCAAGCAACCATGTCGGCTTACCATATTTCTCAAAAAATTTACGCATTAATATTTTTTGTGCCTTAATATTTGGTTTGCAACTTATTAAGGTACAGCCGAATGTTTCGCTAATATTTTTTATATTGTGTATGCCGGCATCGGTCATCGGGAAATTGTCCTCTACAGTAAAGAGGATTGGGTTCATCTTCATAACTTCTTTTAGCATATAAACCTGAAAATGGCTGTCCTTGCCGCCGGAAACGGCAACCGCACAGTCGTAAGCGCCAGGTCCGTTACTGCCACGATACTTATCACAAAGAGCCTCAAACTCTTTATAACGCCCATCCCAATCAATATTTTTACGTTCTTCATAGTGGGTACATGCAGTGCAAACACCATTGCTATCAAAGGAAATCCCCGGCCTTGTATCCGGCATGGTACATTTAGTGCAGTATTTCATCTTCTACTCCTTACATAAGTTCATTATATCGTTTTTCTTATCTCTATTCCTTATACAACATATCACTAACTTTACATAATAAAACGTCCACCGAACAATACAACATGCGTATTAATATTAAATACACACTACATCAGTTCGGTGAACACCTTTTGTTAACTATATTAATTATACCTTTGGACTACCCTTTTGTCAAGTATGGCAAGCGAAAATATATCCATACAATTTATCGTGCCTCAGTAGATAAACCACCTATATATCCTATTTCGCCTGATAAACTATTTAAACAATCCTTAAATAAAATACATTACAAACCTAACAGATATTCTTTTAGTTATCTTTTGTGTTTGTAGTCATTAGGATTTATCTAAACATCGTTGACAATACAATAATTTACTGTTAAAATGAATTATAATAACTTTTAATTTACATATAATAGTCATATAATTCATAGGGTAAGTATGAAAAACAGAAATTTTATTATTTCGGTATCTTTGGGGGTACTATTTTTTGTCGCTATTGCATATAGTATGGTGCTATTTAATAGCACCGTAAACCGAGAACTTGAAAAATCTGTCAGTAGCACGCTTTCCGACATGGCAGATCAGCAGCAAGTATCACTTAGCAGGCAGATTGATAATATAGTGTTTACACTTACTAGCCTATCCGAGACACTTGAAGCAATAGGTGTAGATGAAGATAGTGTGTTAGATTACGTCTCTGAAAAGCAAGAGAGTTTGCATTTTCAATCTATCATGATGGTAGATATTTCTGGCATGGCATTTTCATCTAGTAGAGAGTTTGGTGACGTCTCGCAAGAAGTTTTTTTTAAGGAATCAATGTCTGGCGAGATTTATGCAAGTGAACCTCATAAATCTCGGTATGGTGATACCGAGGTTATAACAGTGTCGGTCCCTGTCTACAGTGATGGTGTTGTAAATGGGGTATTAGCAGTAGAATATGATACTGATTATCTTGACTCCTTGCTTACAACATTTACTGACGCACGTGGATTAAACCTCATCATTAATCAAGATAGCGAAATTATGCTTAGCACTAACTCCTTTGTGATAAGCTTTGATGCATTTAGGAATGCAACTTTTGATAACGGCGAGACTTTTGAAAGTGTAGTAAACGACTTTAAGGAAGGTAATTCCGGAAGCCTGTCCTATAGTATAAACGGCGAAAAAAAGCTAGGAGAATATCGACCAATTAATATAAACGGTTGGATGCTGTTTTTTGAAATTTCAGAAGAGAGCATGATTGAAAGTGTTCAAAACATATCTAGTAGCATGATTTTTACAACTGTACTAATAATTGCATTTGCATTTTTATCAATTGTATATATCATCATTTCAAAGAATAGTGCTGCAAAAGCCTTAGAGAGTGTTGCGTATTATGATGAGCTTACCGGAATTCCTAATTTGATAAAGTTCAAACTTATAGTTAAAGAAACTTTGTCAAAGCACCCAAACAAAAGTTATACCATGATTAAGATGGATATGGTTAACTTTAAAGCTATTAATGAAATGTTTGGATTTGATGCTGGTAATAAGGTTATCTGTGCAATTGCACAGACAGGCAAATCAGTAACTGACGGTAGTTTTGTCCAAGCACGTGTCGGTGTAGAGGAATTTATGTTTTTTGCCGAGAGTGATTTTTTTAGTAATTTAAAGGAATCATCAAGGATGTACGAAAGTAGGTTTAAAACCCTACTTCCAGAACTAGAAGAACATCAATTTTCTTTCAGGTATGGCAGATATTTTTTAGCTAGTGGCGAGACAAATGTAAATGAGATTATAAACAAGACAAACACCGCACATTACTTTGCTAAAAGGGATAGCACCAATAACATATGGGATTATGATGAGGCGTTTACAAAAAAGGTATTAAAAGATACCGAGATTGCTAATAAAATGCGTAAAGCCCTTGACAACAACGAATTTCGGGTATATTTACAACCAAAGTACAGTGTCGAGTCCAGAACTGTATCCGGTGCGGAAGCCCTTGTAAGGTGGATTGATTCGAATGATAAGATGATTTTCCCAAATGATTTTATACCTTTATTTGAGCAAAATGGATTTATTGTTGAACTAGATAGATATATGCTTCATAATGTTTGCAAGATACTAAAATCTTGGAAAGATGCATCCGCAACCATTATACCTGTTTCGGTGAACTTTTCCCGCCTGCATCTACGAAACCCTAATTTTGTTAAAGAGATTAAAGATATCGTAAAATCCTATGGCATTGACTGCAAGTACATCGAGATAGAGTTAACAGAAAGCACTGTGATGGAAAATGAAGATGAGCTACGTGTGCTGATTAAAAAGTTGCACAATGAAGGATTTTTAATATCTATCGATGATTTTGGATCAGGATACTCATCACTAGGAATGTTAAAAAACTTTAAGATGGACACAGTAAAACTAGATAGAAGCTTTTTCATCGATGTTGACGATGCTGATGAACACAGCCGCGGAGACCTTGTAGTAGAGAGTATTGTTGAACTTGCAAATAAACTCGGTATGCATACAGTGGCAGAGGGTATTGAGAATAAACAGCAGGAAGACTTCTTGAAGCAGATTAGCTGCAAATCCGCGCAAGGGTATTATTTTTCAAAACCGATACCCTCAGATGAATTTGAACAGCAATTTATAAAAAATCTTAATGCTTAATAATTCGAGCACCCTTTAATTACGTTATAATAGTAAACGACTGCAGATTACTCTGCAGTCGTTTTTCCAACATAGTTGTCTTTACATGCCATCTATTAGTAATTTTATCGCAATAAAAACCAACACTATGCCACCAAAAACCTCGGCTTTACTGTTTAGTTTTGTACCTATCTTTTTGCCAAGAATAACTGCACCAAAGCAGATAACAAAGGTAATTGCAGCAATAAGTGTTACAGCTATAAGCATAGCGTATATGGATTGACTTCCAAGTGTAACCCCCACCGACAAGGCATCTATGCTTGTTGACAGAGCCTGTATAAACATTATTTTTACGGTAAGCTGCTTAGGGCTTTTCTCTGGGCAGTCTGTTTTAATCGTTTGGGTTTTTATACCGTCGGCTAACATTTTCACGCCTATAAGACATAGTAATATAAATGCTATTATATGATTATACCGAAATAAATCATCTGGAAGTAGTCCAACCCCAAAATATCCAATTAAAGGCATTATGCCTTGAAATATTGCAAACGGCAGGGCTATTTCGAGTGATTTGATCGTACTTGGCCTGTACACTAGACCGTTTCCGGTACATACACAACCTGCATCAACCGCCAGCCCTATCGACAATAAGATTATTTCAAATAACGTCATATTTTAGTCCTATATTAACTTGTATGGCAATTAATACACCCATTATATATTATCGAGCATAGACACAGGTCAGATACCTTGTGTTTCGACTAGTGCAATACTGCCCGCCTGCAATGTGGCAATGTCTCCAAGAAACCGATCCTGACCTCTCCCCTCTTCAACTGTGGATTTAAAGAACTCAAAAAGTTGTGAATTGTAATATTCGCTATAGCTATATCCATCGATAGGTATATCATAATCAAGTGTGATAAAGCCTTGTTGCTCTAATTTTTTAAGCCTATTCCCGAAATTCTTCACCTGCTCCATCGAATCTGAAAGCTCGGTAATAAATACCGGTGATAGTGCAACAGATTCAAACTCGCTTTCCTTGGAACTTTTTAAAACAAATTGTGCTACCGGCAAAAACCGGTGCAGTGACAGATGCTCTAAAAATTGTTGTTCCGCTTTGGACAGTTCGCTTAATCCGACCTTTTTTTTGTGTTTCCCACAACACTTATGCTCATTGCCATTATTGTGATCGTGTGAACAAGAGCAGTGATGGCCGTGATGATGCGTGTGATTGTTTGACATTAAATTAATCTCCGTTTATGTTATTTCTTATAGGCACCAAAGAAAATTATTGCACCGTCGTTACCAAAAAACTTTAAATTATAGTTACGACCAAGCCTTTGTTTTAATCTTTCCTCAGTATCAAAAGGTGGTGTGAACCACCCCTTTTTTGAAAGGATATTTTTCGCTACAAAATCAGCAATCCTAAGTTTGCCTTTAACATAGAAGCAGGCAAGAAACAGTCCATCTTTTTTAAGCACTCTCGTAACTTCTGAAAAAGCCTTCTCCTTATCAGGGAATACATGAAATCCGTTCATACTGAAAACTATATCATAACTTTCGTCTTCAAACGCAAGCGAGCCCACATCGCCTTGCATCAACTTAATATTATTGCTAAAAAGCCTAGCCTTAGCAATATTAAGCATATCTTCGCTATAATCTATGCAGGTTATCTCTGCTTTCTTCATCTTTCTGTATTTTTCATGAACAAATATGCCTGTGCCAACAGGGATATCAAGAATTTTACCATCAAAATCATCCGGTATATTACTAAGTAGCTTTTCCGCTATCTTAGGATCATTCACCCCATTCCAGACCACTGTTGAGTAAATCTTGCTCCACCATTTGCGATGAGTAATAACATCATCGTAAAAATTTCTTGATGTATTATACGAGTCCTTAATTTTATCAGACATTCCCTACCCTTTCATTTAGTTAAATAAATCTATGTGCAAAAAGGCATTGAATTAATTGTACCAAAAAAACACACTATTTAAAAGCCTATAATGCAAAAAAGAATATAAAATAAATACTTTATTAAATGTAGCTAGTTTTTTGTTGTATCTAACGCACTTTGTTAATAATAAGCCTACATCAAAATTCAAGGTATATACAAAGTTTAAACATGCATGTATATACCTTTATATTTTTAAAGTCCATTGTGATATTTAATCTTTAACTGTAAGCAAAAAATTACACATACTATCTCCATCGCCTAATGTTTTTGTTCTTCCCCAGATAAGATTAGGATGCATCCCCCCATAAATTATATCATCACCCCTGCAAAATGCCGTTGTAATTTCTGAATAACCATATTTTGTACAGATATCCTTATACGGGCATTTCGTCATATCAAAATGCATTTTTTTATCTGAAACTTCATAAAACACTGCATCAAACCTTTGTTTAGCGCCAAATTTTTTCTTTGTCATATTTCCAAACATAACAGGAACTTTTTTATAGACAAAGGGTATTTTCATGAATTTCTTCACTAACTTTGCAGCTGCTTCGCTTCGAAACCTAATAAAAGCAAACATGAATTCAAGTGCCTTATCTCTATCTATTCCGCTTTTTATAATCGAATCCAAAACTGCTATGCAGGGATAAATTTTAACATGGGTATGTGCATACATAGCCTTAGGCTCGTCACTGTTCTCTACGCACAGCTCTGCAAATCTTACAATCGATGCGTCTGCTATTTTTGTACCCTTTTCTTCGCCATACGCCTTGATTAAATGGACCTTTGCCTGTGATAAAAATTTGTTTTTAGCCATTGTCCCCTCCTATACAAGCACCCATTTTGCGCTTTGTGTCTGTAGGTTTATCATATTTTCATAATCTTTTGATGATTTTAGCATCTCGCTATGTGTCCCTTCTGCCGAGACTTTGCCTTCCTTTAGTAATACAATTTTATTCGCACCGGCAATAGTTCTCATTCTGTGTGCAATAACTATAACAGTTTTGTTCTTAGTAAGCCTTGAAATTGCCTCTTGCACCTTACTTTCGTTTTGAATATCCAAAGAGGATGTAGCTTCATCCAAAAGCACAATAGGTGCATCTTTTAGCAACGCCCTTGCAATAGACAATCTTTGTCTCTCACCACCTGAAAGTTTAGACCCATTTTCTCCGATAAGAGTGCTATACCCCTGCGGCATGCTCATTATAAAATCGTGGCACATCGCATTTTTTGATGCCTCAATAACAGCTTCATCGGTTGCACCTTTTCTGCCTATTCTAATATTTTCCAGCACCGTATTATTAAACAATGTTACATCCTGAAAAACAATAGAAATGTCTTTTAACAGTGTTTCAGGTTCTACCTCACTCACATCTTCACCACCAATACTTACCTGCCCGCTATTAACATCCCAAAATCGTGCTGCAAGCTTCATTGCTGTGGATTTGCCCCCTCCGGACGGGCCAACAAGTGCTGTTACCTCCCCTTGTTTTGCCGTAAAGCTTACACCGTCTAAAACCGTTTCACTTGTATCGTAGCTAAACTTTACGTTGTCAAAATTAATGTCATAACTATTAGGTGACATAATTGTTTTGCCTGTTTGAGTTTTAGTGTTATTAAATTCTTTCATTCGGTCAACACTTTTTAATGATATAAAAATCATTACTAAATTTACAAGAGCTCCTGAAAGTGGATCATAAATCCTTGATGCTATCATTAAAAACACAAGTAACGTTAAAAGGTCGATTTGCCCTGCGGCTAAAAGTAGCACACCAACAAGCATTGATGTTGCAATGCCTAATTTTAAAATCATCTGTGAGCTTGTAACTAGCACGCCGGTTACAAGTTCCGCTTTG
>CAYJKW010000006.1:0-28532 GCA_964370765.1 uncultured Oscillospiraceae bacterium | reverse complement strand
TTTTTCGTTTTTATCAAGATGATCCGACATAATTTCAAGATGTGCAGTTGTATGGTTGTTTGATTTCATATCCTTTACATTTTCAATGCATTCCTGAATTTTATCAAGACAGGTTAATCTTGCATCGGTAGTTTTTTTAAACTGCAAATCTTGTACTCTTTTTGTTGTAAGGCAAAGTCCAAAAGATACCGGTATAACCCATGCAAGTGACAATGCAAGCCGCCAATCAAACATAAACACACCTACCCCAAGGATAGTTGTAGATATTATAGAACCAAAAAAGTTTGGAATAAAGTGAGAAAATGCATTCTCAATCACGGATACATCAGTCATTATTGTTGAAGTAAGGTCGGATAAATCTTTTTTCCCAAAGAATGATAGTGGTAATTTACGAAGTGATTCAGCAAGGCTGATACGCATATTAGCACTTTCCTCATAAGCCGAAACATAGCAAAGATTATATTGTATATAGTACAGAACACTTACCAGTATAAACATTAACACTACATAGGCAACGTAAAACAGGATTTGATATACAGGTGTAGTATTTTCTATCACCGCCATTAATGTATCCTTAATGAAATAATATGAAATACCACTTACTGCTAATAGGGTAAAGTTAATAAACACAGTTGTAATAACAGCTTTTAAAAGCTCGCTTGCACCTTTTTCGGTAAGTGCAAATGTATTTTGTAGAAATTTTTTCATTATGCTTTCACCTCATTCCAGATAAATGTATTGTTGTACTCTTCCCACATATCACTATACAGCCCATCGTTATCTACAAGCTGTGTATGTGTGCCCTGCTCAACAATCTTCCCATCTGCAATAACATATATTAAATCCGCATTTTTTACCGTGGATAACCTATGGGCTATCATAACAACAGTTTTACCCTTGGTAAGTTCGCTCATAGCAAGCTGAATCTGATGTTCGTTTTCTGGATCTGCAAATGCTGTTGCTTCATCAAGTAGAATTATCGGTGCGTCTTTTAATATTGCCCTTGCAAGTGCAATCCTTTGTGCCTCACCACCCGAAAGATAAACGCCTTTTGTACCATATACCGTTTCGAGACCGTTCGGTAGCTTGGCAACGATATCCTCACAACGGGCCGCTTTAACCGCCAGAGCTATTTCATCTAGTGTTGAATCGGGTTTCCCCTCACGAAGATTGTCCAATATGCTTGCCTTATATAGATTTGTATTTTGAAATACAAACGAGATATTTTGCATTAATGTCTCTTCTGATATTTCACGAACATCAACACCGCCTATGGTTATTTTTCCACTATCTAAACCCCAAAAACGTGGAATAAGAGTTGCTAATGTTGTTTTACCTCCTCCGGAAGGGCCTACAAACGCAATAGTCTGTCCCTGCTTTAGGCTGATTGATACATTGTCAACTGCCCTCTTATCCGTGTTTGGATAGGTAAAGGTAGCGTCCTGTATCTCAATATTAAAAGAGCTGGGGGATTTAGGGGTTGAGGGGCTTGGCAGTGGCTTTTGTAACAATAGCTCCTCAACACGATTAATTGCATCTGCAGCAAACATACTATGCTGGCTTACCCACATGATTTTCATCAACATTAGCGAGCAGATAGGAGTAAACATAAGATAAAAAAAGAAACTTAAAAAGAATTCCGTCATATCTGTCTGTCCGGTTATCAACAAGGTAGAGGCAATCACAAGAAAAAACGGGGTGCTTCCCATAAAGGTTTGAAACATAACCATAGGGAACCTTGCACGTATAGAATATTGTGATACATATTCTTTATATTTTAAAATAAGATTGTGAAAGCGTTCAAAAGAAAATACACTCTGATTAAAGGTCTTCACAACCGGAATGCCACGGACATATTCGGTAGCCTCATTATTCATGTTTTCAAGTGCTGATTGATACTGTTTTAATCTAACAGGTTGTTCTTTATCCATCATAAATGACATGCAGATAAATCCACATACAACCGGTATTAGGCTTACAAGGCCTAATCTCCAATCGAAGATAAAAAGTATTGCAAGCACTGCAACCGGTGTTATAAATGCACCCACCATATCCGGCAGCTGATGCGCAAGGTAGCTCTCGGTAGCCGTTGCACTATCATTTACTACCCTCCTTAATTTGCCGCTGCCTGTACTGCCAAAAAATCCTAATGGCAGCTTCATCAAATGATCTATCGAAGTTTTTCTAATATTTTTGGCAATGCGAAAAGCAGAAACATGTGTACACAAAAGTGCTACAGTATAAATCAGCATCGCTAAGAGCGCAAAAGCGACAGCTAAAACTGCATTTAATATTATTCTTTCGCTCAACACTACATTAGGAAAAGCCTCTACTATTTCGCTTATACCAAACCATATAAAAATTATCGGTAACAAGGCAATTACCGCGCTTAAACCTGATAGTATCATACCAACTACCGTAAGGTATTTGTGTTTATCGGCAAAGGCAAATAGCCTTTGCAATAGTGGTGTTTGTTTTTCTTTTTGCATCTTCCTTATCTCCTATATAAAAATTTAATTAGTATTATATTAAAGTTAGCTTTCGCTAACTTTGTTTTAAAAATAAAAGGACTATTGTCCTAATATTCCTATGCTACCTGCGTAGTAAAATTTCTGTATTTTCGAGATATACTCAAAGGCCTCCTCGCGGGTTAAATCATGACGTATTGCTTCAAGCATGTTATTTATTCCAGATGTTGCAATTACATGCATAAAGAATCGATTTATTTTGTTCAACGGAAAAGAATCGGTATTTACAATCTTAATAGATGAATTTTCCTCAATTTCTATCATTTTATCTACAAATTTTTCATATTTAGTTCCATGGGCACAGGAAAAAAGTAGTTTTGAAAGCTCGAAATTGGAATATAGAAAATCTAAAACTTCGAAGCTTCCTTTTCCCATATCATCAGCTGTTTCGGTACTTTCAAAGTCATACGTACCTATTGCATCTTCGTGAGCTTTTTCAAACATGGAGAGTAGATTGTCGGCAAACTCCCCAACAATTGCTTCAAAAAGCCCATCCTTACCTTTAAAGTGGTTGTATATCGCCCCTGTAGTTGCTTTAGATTTAGATGCAATTTCTCGCAAACTTGCATCTAAAAAACCTTTCTCAAGAAACTCTTGTTTTGCACAACTTAATATACGTTCCTTTGTAAGCTCTGATGAATAACTCATAAGCCACCTCGATAACACTATTATCTTTAGTAACAATGTTATCATATTGTGTGTTTTTTGTCAATAACCTTTCTGCTTTAATTTAAAATAAAATTCCACCAAGTTTAAGCATAATCTATTGATACGATTTTTAATAATTTTAGTTCAGGCTACACAGGTCCAGATTTATCGTAAAGCACCATAATTTAACTAGCTATTTCGGTAATTCATTAGATGAAAATATTTCGTTGACAACTATATTTATTAATTTATTAAAAAGACGTCTTATTCATAGATAATGTGATCAATGTCGAAATTAGTATGATATTGACAAAGAAAAACATATAAGCTACAATTAACGAGCGTCATATTAAGGCAATATTACTAATTTATCCAAGGAGAGTTAATGTTAAAGGAAGTCAACTTAAAAAGGGTTCTTAGGTTCACTGCACCGTCTGCAATTACAATGCTTTTTATTGCATTTAATGTAATAATCGAGGGCATTTTAGTATCTAATTTAGCTAATGAATTAGCTTTATCATCAATTAATATTGTAATGCCAATTATCTCAACTACATTAGCCGTGGGACTTATGTTGGGAAGTGGCGGAAATGCAATTTGTTCAAGGTTGCTAGGCAAGGGCAATAAAGATAAAGCAAACCAGGTAATGACACTACTTGCAATTGTAGGTGTAACAATAGGAATAACAGGCACAACAATATTAAAACTAAACTTAGAATCTATTGTCACAGCACTTGGAGCAAACGAAGAAACTTTACCCTATGCAACTGGATACATGGAAGTTTTTGCATTCTTTTTACCATTGATTGTGTTAAATACGTTTTTTCAAAGTCTTATGGTAACAGCAGGTCAATCCTCACGTTTTATGAAAGCATTGATAATAGGTGCAGTCTGCAGGGTAATAATGGCAATTGTCTTTTACACCGTTTTTGAGTTGGGGATCAGTGGTATTGCACTTGCTGCAGCTGCTACATATATAGCAGTGGACGCAACCTCCATCATTTACTTTCTAGGCCGAAAAGATAGGGTTTTGCATTTTGTAAAACCTAAGTTTGATTTTAAAGCAGTTATCGGTGCATGTGCCAATGGATCTTCCGAGATGGTAATAAAACTATCCTCAGCAGTTACAACATTTTTATTTAATCGTGCAATGTTAAATCTAGTTGGTAATGAGGGCGTAGCTGCAATTACCGTAATACTGTATGCCCAGCTGCTTTTAGGCTCGCTGTTCGTGGGTTATACTATTGGCGTGTCCCCTTTAATTGGATATAATTATGGAGCAAACAATAAAGATTCACTATATAAGCTATTTAGGATTAACACAAAAATTATTGCTGTCTTATCGGTTTTAAGCTGTATTCTGGCACTGGTTTTAGCCAATCCCATTACAGCGCTGTTTACTGATGTAGGATCAGATATATATAATCTTACCGTTGGTGGTTTTAGAATTTTTGCAGTTGGGTTTTTATTTATGGGGTTAAATGTATTTGCTTCAGGTATGTTTACGGCCTATTCAAACGGTAAGACATCTGCGATGATTTCGTTTTCACGCACCTTGCTTTTCACATCAGCAAGTATATTAATTCTACCGAAAATAATTGGAGTAAACGGTGTGTGGGTTGCTGTACCATTAGCCGAGGCAATAACTGTGATACTAGTGATAAAATTAATTAATCACTACAAAACAGAATATATGTATGGGAAAATATAATAGCCAATAACATTAATCATACGATGTTATAAATGTTACTAAATCAGCTGAGATTACTGTGTACCTATTAAACTACAAGATTTTTGAGATCTTGATGTGAAGTTGTTGAGCGATAGCACCACTGC
Source organism: uncultured Oscillospiraceae bacterium (assembly GCA_964370765.1). Classification (GTDB taxonomy): domain Bacteria; phylum Bacillota; class Clostridia; order Oscillospirales; family Ruminococcaceae; genus CAYJBH01. Next base: position 23,520 of record CAYJKW010000006.1, on the reverse strand, counting down.
AATATGATTTTTTAAAAAAATGTTTATCTAGTTGCTTTGATTCAATTTAATATGTGAATTTCGCCTTTTTAGCTTTGATATGATAGTTAAATAATATACAGCCATCTCCCCCCTTATATGACAAGCACTGAAAAGGGCATAAAAATCGAGCCTTTTTCCTAAGAAAAAAGCCTGTAAACACCGATATCCTCGGCATTTTTGGCCGAGGATATCTTTATTTATGGATATTAATGGTGCACCCGAGAGGACTTGAACCTCCACCGAGTTGCCCCGACTAGAACCTGAATCTAGCGCGTCTGCCGATTCCGCCACGAGTGCACGTCAAAAAGTATATCGCCGAACAGGGTAGTATATCCTGTTCGGCTAATTTTACTATATTGCGCGTGTTACCTTTCCGCTACGTAGACAGCGTGTACATGCATGAATATATTTGTTAGAACCGCCTATAACAGCCTTAACCCTCTTCACGTTAGGTTTCCATGTACGGTTTGATCTGCGGTGGGAGTGAGAAACTCTAATTCCAAAGGATACACCCTTACCACAACAATCACATTTAGCCATTTTTTACACCTCCTTATATTAAGATACCGCATTTATGCGATTTTTATTCGATTAATGCCTTTAAGTATATTAACAGATTCCGAGGAAAAATGCAATACCTTTTTATATTTTTCTTTATTTTATTGACTAAAGTTGGAGCCAAAAACCCTTTGCCAATCGAATTTAACTAAACTACTTGCATTTTATTGTCGGATGTGGTATAATGCTACGTGCACACCGTTTGCTACTTTGTTTATCAAGGTACATCAAATGCAAACACAAATCATTTGTATCGGCAGTCCTCTGGTTACAATTATTTATTAACTACCGAATGCCGCAACTGTCTTACGGAGGAAAATTCATGGACGCAATCAAGCTAATCTCAGAAGGCTGTAAAAAAGCCGAAATACCAACTTTTAGAGTTGGTGACACCGTTAAGGTGAATGTTCGCATTAAGGAAGGCGAGCGTGAGCGTATTCAGGCCTTTGAGGGTACTGTTATCGCTAAAAAACATGGTGGTATTAACGAGACATTTACAGTTCGCCGTACATCTTATGGTGTAGGTGTTGAGCGTGTTTTCCCGGTACATTCCCCCTTTGTTGAGAATGTAACAATAGTTCGTTATGGTAAAGTTCGCCGTGCTAAACTGTTCTATCTTCGCAGCCGTACAGGTAAATCTGCGAAAGTTAAAGAGCAGATTAGACATAAGTAATTTTGAGTTAAACTATAGTGCGCCCATATATCCATGTTTCCCTACAAAAAGGTTACGTGCGTTGTGGGCGCATTAATGTTATTAGGAGTTGTTTGATGTTAAAAGCATCTAAATCCCAGCTTGAGTTTTTTGAGTGGATAGACGCACTTGTATTTTGTGCAGTAACTATTATACTAATTTTTTTATTCTTTTTTCGACTTGTAACGGTGCAGGGTATTTCTATGGAACCAACATTCCATGAAAATGATAGACTGATCATTCGTAGTGTTGCATACACCCCGAAACGTGGTGACGTTGTGGTTTTAGATAGCCACACAGGCCTTGGCAAACCACTTGTAAAAAGAGTTATTGCAATAGGTGGTGATACGATTGATATAGACCCACAAACCGGCAACATTTATGTTAATGATGAATTAATAGATGAGGAATACATATCTGCCCCTACCACACAGCTATATGACACTACATTTCCGGTAACCGTCGATGAGGGACATGTGTTTGTTATGGGTGATAATCGCCCATACTCACAAGATAGTCGTAGCTCCTCTGTTGGGCAGGTAGATGCTAGAGGAATAATGGGCGAGGTTGTATTTAGAGTATGGCCAATTGACACTTTTGGAGTAATATAATAATTTTAGAGAAAGGACAGCATCCTAATGGATAATGAAGCATCTACAATCCAGTGGTATCCTGGACACATGACACGCACATTTCGCGCAGTCGAGCGCATTCTTCCGAGCATTGATGCCGCTGTAGTTTTGCTTGATGCAAGAATCCCCTTTTCAAGCTGTAATCCAAAATTATTAGAACTACTTTGTGACAAACCTAAACTATACGTTTTGAACAAAGCTGACCTTGCGGATAAGGCATCTACTGACAGATGGTTAGCACATCTAAATAAAACCGAAACTGCAGTTGCAATCTCATCAAAAAACCAGGCATCTACAAAGTCAATATTTTCTGCTGTAGAAAAGGTCACTAAGGAGATTAAGTCCCGTCGTGAGGCACGTGGAATTGGTGCTATGAGAATTTCCTTACTTATATGCGGAATACCTAACGTAGGGAAATCAACACTAATTAATACGCTGTGTGGGTCTGCTAAAGCAAGAGCAGCAGATAAGCCGGGTGTTACACGTGGATTACAGCGCATTACCCTTAGTAGGTTTGATCTTGTGGATGTTCCCGGTCTATTGTGGCCAAAATTTGAAAACAACCGCATCGCTTCAAATATAGCGTTTATTGGATCGATTAACGACGATATTATCGGAAAGGAAGAGCTTGCAGCTCATCTTTTACAGGAGCTTTCTTCGCTTGAAGGTAACGGATTATGCGAACGTTTTAAGTTAAATAAAGAGTCCTTACAACTCCCTATGTACGAGCTACTTGAGGAAATTGGTAGAAAGCGTGGTATGCTTATACGTGGTGGCGAGGTTGATCTGGAAAGAACCTCGATAATGGTTATTGACGAATTTAGAGCAGCAAGATTTGGGAGAATTACGCTTGAACAACCCTCTGTTTGATTTTGATAAACTTAATGGCGCAGATAGCAAGGTATTATGTGGTGTAGACGAGGCCGGTCGCGGACCTTTATGCGGGCCTGTTTGCTGTGCTGCTGTAATACTTGATTATAACAATTTGCCTCCGGTTAACGACAGTAAAAAACTTAGCGAAAAAAAGAGAAACTTATTGTATGACGAAATTATTAAAACAGCGATAAGCTATAATATAGTAATGATCGACAGTATGACAATAGACGAAATAAATATTCTTAACGCCACTATGCTGGGTATGAAAAATGCAATCGAGGGGTTGGCTGCTAAGCCTGATCTATGCTTAATTGATGGCAACAGGTGCCCAGAAATCCCTTATGAATGCAAAGCAGTAATTAAGGGAGATGCTAACTCCGCAGCTATTGCCGCAGCATCAATACTTGCAAAGGTCTCAAGAGATCGTTATATGGAAAAACTTGACTCTATGTACCCACAATATTATCTCGCAAAGCATAAAGGCTACGGAACTAAACTACATTACGAGATGATAAAAAAACATGGCATACAGGATTTTTATCGTAAAAGCTTTTTAAAAAAAATAATGCCAAATGGATAAAGCAATTATAGGTAAAGCCGGTGAAGATTACGTTTGTCAAGCCTATAAAAAAAACGGCTATAAAATTTTAGTACGCAACTATAGGACTCGCTTTGGAGAGATTGATATCGTAGTACAAAAAAAAGAAATAACTGTAGTTGTTGAAGTAAAGGCGCGTACCGAAAATACACTGGTTCCCTTAGAGTATACAATCTCCCCTACAAAACAACAAAAAATACGAACAGCCGCAAGCATATATCTTTCCGCAAACAATCTAATGGATACTGTTATACGTTTTGATGCTGCTTTGGTAGTACATCAAGATGGAATTCCAATATCCTGCAATATTATTGAAAATGCATTTTAGAGGTGACTATGAAATATCATTCAACACGCTGTAAAGAGAATTTACTTAACAGTTCTGATGCAATTGTTATGGGCATTTGTGAGGACGGTGGACTATTTGTACCACAATCTTTTCCTACACTTGATGTTAAACTACTACTTAACAAACCATATAGCTATATTGCAGCTAAAGTATTGTCTTTATATCTAACAGATTATAGTAATGAATTTATTGAAAAAACAGTTACAAAGGTATATTCTGAAAAGCGTTTTGCTAATGGTGCCGGACATGTTGCAAGAATAAACGAAAGACTTAACTTTTTAGAGCTTTGGCATGGCCCCACATATGCGTTCAAGGATTACGCACTACAGCTACTCCCCCACCTATTAACCGAAGCAAAAAAAATAACTAACAACGAGAATGAGCACCTTATACTTGTTGCCACATCCGGCGATACCGGCTCCGCTGCACTTTATGGCTTTGCTAACGTTACCGGTACTAAGGTCGCTGTAATGTATCCTGATGGCGGTGTTAGCCTTGTCCAGGAACGCCAGATGATTGAGGCCGATGGTGACAATCTAAACGTATATGCTGTAAAAGGTAACTTCGATGATATTCAAACTGCAGTAAAGGTTCTATTCTCAGACGAGTCACTAGCACAATTTGCAGCTGAGCATAACGTTAGCCTTTCCAGTGCTAACTCCATAAATTTAGGTCGTTTACTACCACAGATATGTTATTACTTTAGCAGCTACGCTGAGTTGCTTGCAGATGGAACCATTAAATCCGAAGAAGTCGTAGACTATGTTGTTCCTACCGGAAACTTTGGCGACATACTTGCAGGCTATTACGCAAAGCAGATGGGACTTCCTGTAGGTAAGCTTATCTGTGCATCAAACAAAAACCGTATACTTACTGATTTTTTCACTACCGGTGTTTATGATGCTAATAGAGAGTTTTATCTAACAGGCTCACCCTCAATGGATATTCTTATATCTTCTAACCTCGAGCGCCTGCTATACCATGAAAGTGGTGATCCGCAGTATGTAGCTTCATTAATTGACAACCTTAAAAAAACCGGTAAATTTGAGATAAATAAGGATCTTTTAGTTAAGTTGCAGCAAACATTCTATGCTGACTCTGCAGATGATGAGATAACACGTAAAACTGTACTTAACTATGAGAAGGAGTATAACTATATATGTGACCCCCATACAGGTGTTGCGTTATATGCTGCAAAAAGTTGGAGCAACACCGGTAATGCATCAAACCAAATAATTGTACTTTCTACTGCTAGCCCATACAAATTCCCATCTGAGCTTATTGCATCTTTAAGCAAGACACGGCTTAGAGATGACACCTGTATTAATCTACTTGAGAATGCTTATCCTTGGTTACCGATACCTGAAAACATATTAAATATGCGTAACCCATCATTGGCAAAACAGGAAACACTCACGATCGATGATCTAAAAAATAAGGTGATGGATTTAATTAAGGAGGGGTAGCGATTGTCAATATTTGCAATAGCCGACCTTCACCTTTCTCTCGGAACAACAAAACAGATGGACATCTTCGCCGGATGGGAAGGCTACACCGAACTTTTGCATGACAATTGGTGTAAATATGTGTCGAACAGCGATACAGTAGTAATTCCCGGTGATATTTCCTGGGCCATGAAGTTAGAGGATACTCTTAAAGATTTTACATTTATACACAATCTTCCTGGGCATAAGGTTTTTATAAAGGGCAATCACGATTATTGGTGGACTACAGCCAACAAGATGAATACATTCATACAGGACAACGGACTTGACAGTATTACTTTTCTTCATAACAGCTGTTACCTAACCGAAGGTGTTGCAATATGTGGAACTAGAAGCTGGCTTTTTGAACACGGGGAGCCACTTGACCAGAAGTTAGTCAAGCGTGAAGCGGGACGACTTACGACATCACTCAAGGCTGCAGGCGATACGGAAAAGATTGTTTTTTTGCACTATCCGCCTATATTTCGTTACGATCGAAGCGATATAATGATTGATATAATGATGCAGTATGATATTACACATTGCTATTACGGACATCTGCATAGTCATACAATCAAACATGCATTTAACGGCACCGAGAATGGTATACATTATAAGCTAATATCCTCCGATGCCTTAAGGTTTGCACCATTTAGGGTAAGATAGCTTTACAACGAAGGTTATATGAGAAAATATTTTTTACTATGCTTAACTGCGATCTGCCTTTTGGTAGTGATGTGTAGCTGTGCTGATCAGGCAGTAAATGAGGATACACAACAGAGTAAGGATACCGTGCAATGGAACCCTCAATATACCGATGAATGGCAAGAAAATGAATACACAGCAACGATATTAAAACCCGAAACGGGCGAAATGAGTTACTATGTTGACGATACCGAAAACGGACGATTTTCTATCAGCTTAACCGATATAACCATGGATGACACCAATTCTTATATCGAACTGCTAAAGGCGGATGGATATTCGGAACTCGGAGCAGATGAAAACGATGCTTCTGGTGGGGTATTATTGCTACGTGATAATGTTTCTTTAAGTATCGCATATTCGGTAAATGGCATCGTTATAAGCATTATTATGGAATAACCAAATGAGCAAACACCATACAGCACTAAAAAACAACTAAATTTATCTACCCAAATAACAAAACGAAAAGCAGATTTACCGTAAAAAGTAAGTCTGCTTTTTTTGTTGCGATTTCTTCTTATCTTCTTGCTTTTGAGTTTTCCCGTGCCTTAACCTTTCTTGTCTATATCCATTCCTTTTCCTGCTTATCAAGAATAGAAACACGTAGTACCGCTATGTCCCCCTTGTGCATAGCATCTAAGCCTTCAAGATAATCTACCAATAGCGATGGGCCAATGGTAAGTTCGCCTGCAGGTAGTTTAACATTAACAGCATTGTTTTCATCACTAAAGACAAGCTCTGGTATATATTCTTTAAGGTCGACAAGTTTTTCGCTACGCTTTGTCTTTTTTATAACTTCAACCTTATCGGCATTATTATAGCAATCAATTGCATTATTAAATGCTGACGTATCCCCTCTTGTGTGCAGTTCGTAGCTTGCAAAGCCTATTCCGGCGGGTTTTGATGCCGCAATATATACCGAGTATACCTTTATTCCGTTAGGGAGACAGTCATTAATTAGATTAATCCACTCGCTTTTAGGTGTTTCTTCACTTTTAAAATCAACTGCATCGCATGCTGTTTCATGAGTAAGCGACAAAGGAAGTGCAAATGTCATATAGATATGTGGGTTAAATCCGTTAGAATACCATACCGGAACCCCACTCTGTCTTAGCGCCCTAGACATAACCCTTTGTAGGTCAAGGTGTGATATATATGCACATTCATTATATTTTGCAAATCTTGCTCTAATTACAAACACAGTCCACCCCCTCAACATCTGATTTAAAACCACAGCCGGAGCATTGTAGGTTACACGGTTGTGTAGTTTCAGCCTTTAGGGCCTTTTCATATTCAAATTTTAAAAACTTGCGTGTTATACCATAATCAAGGTGCTGCCATGGTAATATCTCGTTAAAATCACGTTCCCTTGCTGCATAAAACTCTAACGGTAGATCATTTTCGACAAAGGCCTTCTGCCATAATTCGTTACTGAAATGTTCGTGCCAACCATCCATACTGCATCCTGATCGAAATGCAGTTTCGATAACAGATGAAAGTCTACGGTCTCCCCTTGCAAGTGCAGCTTCAACGGCTGATACATCTGCATCATGGTAACTTACCGATATCTTCTTCGAACGAACACTGGATAGTAGTAGCTTCTGTTTGCGACGTAATTCATCATAGCAATCCTGTGCTACCCTCTCAAAAGGTGTGTTGGGTTTTGGTACAAAACAACTTACGCTGACCGATACTGTAACCCCTTTCCCTTTTTTCTTGTTTGGGTTTTGATAGAACCAGTCAATCACCTTACCGGCAAGCTCTGCAATGCCTACTATGTCCTCATCTGTCTCGGTTGGCAGACCCATCATAAAGTATAGCTTAACAGAGGTATAGCCTGAATCAAAGGCGGTTGTTACTGTCTTTTTAAGTTCATCTTCGGTTACATTTTTATTTATAACATCCCGTAGCCTTTGCGTACCGGCCTCCGGTGCAAATGTTAATCCACTGCGCCGGACCCTACTTATCTTCTCGGCAAGCTGTGGACTAAAATTATCCACCCTAAGTGATGGCAACGATAAATTGATCTTTGCTTGTTGTGTCCAGTCAAGTAATCCATCTAACAAATTCTCTATTCCGGTATGATCACTACTGGATAGTGAAGTTAACGATATTTCGTCGTATCCTGTGACATCACAGATTGTTTTTGCGGCATCACATAACGATTCTACCGAACGCTCTCTAAATGGTCGATATATATATCCCGCTTGGCAAAATCTGCAACCGCGGATACAACCCCTTAATATTTCTACCTGTGCACGATCATGAACTGCGCCAATCATAGGTACGGTAAACTCGGTCGGTGGTGCAAAGCTACTAAAATCCTTTAACCATGTTTTTTTGACCGGAAGCGGTGCATCGTTAGTTGCTAAAACTTCTTTTATAGTTCCATCTTCATTATATGTCACATCATATAATGAAGGGACATATATCCCAGGGAGTTTTGATAGCTCAATCAGGGTGTTTTTTCGTGTAAAGTTTTTTAGCTTTGCACCTCTAAGTGTGCGACATAGCTCGACATTTACACGTTCCCCCTCGCCCAAAATGAACAAATCTATAAAATCTGCAAGCGGTTCTGGATTACATGCACATGGTCCACCGGCAACTATTATTGGAGAATTTTCATCACGGTCCTTTGAGCGTAAAGGTATTTGTGCAAGCTCTAGCATAGCAAGTATGTTTGTATATGTCAACTCTGATTGAAGTGTAAAACCTACTATATCAAAGCTATCAAGTGGTTGTTTTCCTTCAAGCGAAAACAGCTTCATTTTCTCAGCTTGTAATTGTTCTCTCATGTCGGGTAGTGGCATAAATACGCGTTGACACCAAAGCCACTGCTCCTTGTTCATTATTTCATACAACACCTTTAACCCAAGATGCGACATTCCTATCTCGTAACTATCCGGAAAACAAAATGCAAAATTTACAGCTGTCTCATCAAAATCCTTAATTACCGACAGCCTCTCACCTCCGATATAGCGAGCTGGTTTTTGTACTCTTGGAAGTATTTTTTCTAAGTCCCTATTAATCATTTTTTCCTATCTAAATTCTTTATCGTGATTATTATTATAACCCCTATTAGACTAATTTGCAATACCGCGCCACCATAAAGTAAAAGTATATAGATTAGTACGGCAACAATCACTGCAGATGTTGCTGCAAAGAGATGATCTAAAACCGATAGGTATTTTGCCGGAACAAATAGCATTAGTAGCCTGCCCCCATCTGAAAACGCTAGCGGTAATGCATTAAAGAGGGCAACACATAGATTTGATACTATAATAAAGTGTCCTGCATAGGTGGGACGATATAAACCTATTGCTGCAAAAATAGTTGCTACAGATAAATTAGCAACTATTCCCGCAATCAATAGCGTTGCCGTTTTATTAATCGAGAGGTTGGGCATTTTTATGGCTACTCCTCCCGCCACACCCCTAATTTTCGGTACACTTTTCATTAATAGCATATATACTATTATGTGGCCTACTTCGTGTATGATTGATGCGTATAACCCATATTTTGCAATGTTACCACCATGTAATAATGCAAAAAATACAGTTACAAGGAGCGGTATTGAAGAACCGCTTATCTCAGATAAAAAAATCATCTGGGTAGGCATGCATAGGGTTAACCCTTATTCCATAAAGAATAAATGTAAGATGAAGATGTATTCCGGTAGATGCACCTGTAGTGCCTATTATCCCTATTTCATCACCTGCATCAACAACGTCCCCTACCACTACGCTATGGCTATCCAGATGTCCGTAAACTGACTCAAAACCATCACCATGATCAACCTTTACATAGTTTCCACTTATCGAGTCATAATCGACTGCTATTATCTCCCCAGCGCTCACCACCATAACAGCACTACCCTCAGCTGAGGCTAAATCTAACCCACTGTGAAACTCCGGCTCACCGGTTATAGGACTCACTCTTTCACCGAACTCGCTTGTAACCATACAGTCCTGTAGTGGTGATATGACATCAACATTAAGTTCATAGTGTGTTTCGCTTGCAGGGTTTGAGATGAATTTTTCATAGGTAACATCCATCGAGCCTTGTCCCTGCTGTTGTGGCGTTAGTTCATCGGTTACAATACTTTGCTGCTCCGTTTGTGTATTTGTGTCCTGTACGACCTGCTCATTGTTTTGTGTTGACTCGGTATTTTGTGCCACTATATCAGCGGTGATATTTGCTAAGTCTTGTTGTGTTAGTTGCTGCGACATGACACCATAAAAATCGTGCTGCAACAGACTAAATTCTGATGGCATTAGTGCTTTGATAAGTAGTATAACGATTAATATAAATCCTGAAATTAGTATTTGCACCTTTAATAGAGCAAATCTATTTTTTTTCGTCCTCTTCCCTTGATATTGCATATCATTCTTGTAAACCATTCCGCTTTTAATGGCCCTATTTGTAGGACGTGCAAATAAAACATCGGACGGCATCTCATATTCCTGTCTTTGCCACATAGCAAAACCTCCTTTTTGTTTTACTATAAAGGATATGAAAAACCATCCGATTTTAGAATAGTATATTTTATAATTGTTTAATAGCCGCTACAACCATGTCTACCGGCACAATCTGTACATCAGGAGTAATTGATTTATACTTTCTTGCGTTCTGTTTAGGAATAATAATTCTTGTAAATCCAAGTCGAACTGCCTCTGCTATACGTTGCTCTATATGTGAAACTGCACGTATCTCCCCACCTAGACCCATTTCACCTATAAATATTGTCCTATCATCGACCGGTTTATCGTTAAGCCCTGATATTATGGCCATCGCAACTGCAAGATCACAGGCAGTCTCATCTATCTGTAGTCCACCTACAACATTAATGTACACATCAAGTGCACCAAATGGATATCCCGCACGTTTCTCTAAGATAGCCAATAACAGGTTAGCCCTATTATAGTCAAACCCTGATGTAGTCCTTCGTGGTGATGGATAACTACTCTTTACAACAAGTGCCTGTACCTCAGCAAATATTGGTCTTGAACCCTCCATTGTACAAACGACACAGCTACCACCAATCCCTACTGGGCGCCCTTCTAACAAGGTAAGGGATGGATTAGTAACCTCCTGCAAACCGTTTGACGTCATGTCAAAAAGGCCAATTTCGTTTGTGGATCCGTATCTGTTTTTAGCCGCCCTTAATATACGATAAGGCAGTGTTTTGTCACCTTCAAAATATAGCACCGTATCTACAGTGTGTTCCATAACCTTAGGGCCGGCAATCGCACCATCTTTATTTACATGCCCAACTACAAACACCGGTATCTCGTTACTTTTTGCAGCATGAAGGAGCCTTGAGGTACATTCCTTAACCTGTGTAACGCTCCCTACCGAGGAGTTTACACTCTCACTTTGCATAGTTTGAATGGAGTCTATAACAGCAAGCACCGGCTTTGTGTTTTCTATAAGTGCACATATATCCTCTATAGAGGTTTCGGTTGCAAGGATTATATTCTCACCATCTACACCAAGCCTGTTTGCCCTTAGTTTAATCTGTCTAATAGATTCCTCACCTGATATATATAAAACCTTACCGCCTGCTGAAACATGGTCGCAGATCTGCAAAAGTAATGTGGATTTACCTGCACCCGGTTCGCCGGATAAAAGCATTAAAGAGCCTACAACAATGCCACCACCAAACACCCTATCAAGTTCGGGTATTCCGGTGGCTATCCTTGCATGACCCTTTAGGTTTTCGTCTATCTCCTTTAATACATGCATTTTTGTATTAAAGGAACTGCGTTGTACAGGGCTCCTCCCCCCCTTTTTTTCCCTTACCTCATCCTGTACCATAGTATTCCATTCGCCACAAGAGCTACATTTCCCCATCCATCTTGGAAAACTTTCGCCACAGTTGTTACAAATGTAAACAGTTTTTATCTTTTCCTTCATTCTTATATTCCTGCGGGTATTACAAAATTCACTGCCTTTTCTACGACTTCTATCTCTAACAGGTCTGAAGAAAAGCACTCTCCGTCAATATTAGCAGTAAATGGCTTTGAAGATGATATTACCACCTTTTTCACTCTTCTTGCATCAATTATATCACGAAGATCAGGTGCTATCGTATCGCCTATAAAGTGTTTTCCCTGCTTGTATATGCCTATTATCTTAGCAACCCTTAGTAGTCCGGTTTCCTTTACCATACAAAGCTCAAGTATCCCATCGTCAACCACAGCTCTTGGAGCAGCACAAAAACCGCCACCGTAATATTTACTGTTTGCGATCGACACTAGTAGATAACCACCATTAAACTGTTCGCCATCCGCAGTTATAGTAAATTGTTGAACAAGTGGTTTTGTCAAACGTTCTATTATAGACATATTGTAGGCCATCTTGCCACCGCCAACAACCTTTAATCTACGATATTTTGGGATATTACTTGCTATATCGGCATCAATCCCTACCGAACATATTGCAACCCCGTACCTGTCTGCGACTCTCATCAAATCAATTGGCTTAGAAACACCATCGATAATGTTTGATTTAAGATTGAAAAAATCTTGCTTCGCACCTATGCTTTGGATAAAGTCATTTCCGGAACCGCATGGAAGCTGACATACATCTACTAAAGGGTTGTTTTTTGCAGCAGTAATAACCTCATTTAGGGTACCATCTCCACCACAGCTTACAATACGAAGTCTGCCTCCTTTTTCAATGTGCATTTTTGATATCTCGGTTGCATCTTTAGGCTTAGTGGTAAGTTCTATCTTGCCATCTAACCCATAATCCTTAATGAGTTGCAATAGTTGTGGAACTAAAATTAAGCTTGAATCCCTTTTTCCGGCTATAGGGTTTACTATAAACAGGTACCGTTTTTCCATAAAAATGTATCCTATACGCTTATTCGTACATCTCCATCAAGAAGTCTAATTATGCACCGCCCATAAGTTTTATCTATTGTTTTGTTAATTGTACTTCCAAAAAACACCTTTACCGGTGGATTAAGCTCTTTTGCAACGCTTACTTCGCAAAACTCTAAGGAATTGCTACTTTCTATCTTTAGTTCAAGATCGGTATTAAGCCGTTTTAACATCATACTCATGGTTGGTTTTTTCGCCTTTAGCTTAACTAGCAACTCTTTTCGATCACTAGTAATCTGTCCCTGCTGTTCAAGATACTCAAGATAGGTGATATTCTTCGCAATTAGATCTATCTCAGTCATCATCTCTTCAATCGACTGTTCAAGTTCCTTAATATTCTGTGTTAAACGTGGAGTTAGCCCAAGCCTTATTATTGTAGGTATATTCACCTCGGAGCCAACAGTTACTGCTTCGATTTTTTTCACAGCAATGATCTCTCCTCCGGATATTACGCCTTTTCCTGTGGTTACCGCAATGCTCTCCTCAGAGGAAACATGGCTATTTATTATTACCTGTGCAGTTATGGCCCCCTCTGCATACATCTCACAGTTTTCTATGAACATTGCCTTGACATTGCCTTTAGACATGACAACACCTTTTTGTTGACCATTTATGCCAAGACCTACAGTAATATCACCGTCCGCTATTAAGTTTGCCCCCTCTACCGATCCGGTAATTTTAATATTCTTTTTGGATGTTATCGTATATCCTAAAAACACATCACCATTTATTACAATATCTCCGGAAAAATTAATATTACCAATAGAAGAGTCAACGTTTCCTTTTATTGTTACAAGCTGTTCGATACAGAACTTCCCCTGTTTAAACACAAGATTTCCGCCTACATTGGCAATTAGGTGCTTTCCGTCTGCCGAAATTGCTGTGTTAGTACCCTGTGGCACTACAGGTTCTTTGCCCGGCCTACCCTGTATCTCTTTTCCGGATACACCGATACCATTTACGGGGGGCTCCGGCAAAACAATATCGGCAATTATAGTGCCCTTTTCTATATCAAGTATTAGCCCAAGTTCCTTATGATCACTATCCCCATTTTCAAGTAGTTGTGGCTTGATCTCTCTTTCCCGACTAAAATGCTCTTTAACATAGCCATCCACTCCGTCACGTTGCGGCTTGCCTCTTGCAACAAGTTGTGATGAAGCAAATTGAGCTTTTTGAAACATTGTTAACAAAGCATTTTGGTTAATGCCATAACTTACTCCATTTTTTTCTAGGATAGATATAAGGGTTTCTATTGGAACCTGCTGTAACTCTTGTACAATATCGTTATGCTCCGATTCATCAAAAGCTGATAGAAACTTGTCCAAACTAAAGTACATCCCAGCTAATAAATCTTTAGATTTTTCAATTTTACAGCAGGACTCAATTAACTCTGGTGTGATTCTAGAGTTAACCTCTTCAACTTGGTCTGTTATTACTATGTCGTTCATGGTAACCTCATATTAAATAAATATTTATATTTTTACAAAATGTAAATCAATAAATAAAATACGGCAGTAATTATAAAGTCCACTCACCCTTTTGAGCTGATTTTATCTTCATTGTGCCGGTTACTGCATCAAAACTTTGTGTCCTACCAAAGTTTTTACCGGTATCTTCAGCAATAATTGCAATTCTTTGATTAGCTAATGTAGCCTTAACAGCAACAACATTTCTATCTCCAATACTTGCAATATCGCTGTTACCTACTGTTGCAAACATCTTTGCTCCGCCTGCAATTTTCGCTTTTATGGCAGACCGTAAAGCCCCGGCAGCAACCATCTTTGCAATAAGTGCAGGTATTGCAGTATCAGCGAATTTATGTGGATGATCTTTGGCTGCCTGTGATGAAGGTAGCATTATATGCGACATTCCGGCTACCTTGTTAATTGGGTCGTATAAACAAATGCCTACACATGAGCCCAATGCATATGTAATAAGATAATCATCCCCCTTGACTACGTTTAAATCCGCGATTCCTACAACTACCATCTTTCCCATAAAATTACATTCCTATAGCTTTCATTAGCCTATCAAGTGATTCAACATCGGGTATCATCAATATTGAGTTATTGCCTTTTCCTTCCTCTATTTCAAAACCATCATCAATCAATATTATATTATCACTAATATTGGCAAAGTGAATTGCCGGCACACTAAGAATAGAGCCTAGCATATCCTCAGTAAGCGATGGTGTTGAGATGTCAATCTTAAGATTAGTAAACATTGAGATTGCATTTACATAGGATGCAGCCATAATGTTTCCGATCTCCTGTAACATGGATAATCCCATTTCGTCCAGCTCGGAATAATCGTTTATCTCCTGCCCTAACAATGCATTCACCGTTAAATGCGCAAACTCTCTGTCTAGTAGGAATAACATCATTCCATTCATATCTTCAGAAAGTGTAATTAACATGCCAATTAGCATGCGCTCCGGGCCACCAAGACGTTCTGTTACAACGTTGTAATCTAAAATTTGAATTGTCGGGACTTTGATATTAGTCGGGCGACCAAGCATATTTGAAAGTGCGGTGGCCGCATTTCCACTACCGATATTTCCAATTTCCCTTAACGCATCAAGTTGAATTGGCGTCAGATCGTCATAGCTATTTATTGCCATTATTACTCCTTATTAACTTATCTTAAATTATTAACTATTTCTTGTAGTTGGTCCGCTGTTTGTACAACCTTAGAGTTTAGAGTAAACCCTTTTTGTGTTATCATCATGTTGACCATTTCATCAGCCATATCCACTGTTGAAAACTCTAGCGAATTTTGCATGATTTCGTTACTCTCAGAGTTTGCAACAAGAGTCCCATTTGCTTCGCCGGATTTTGCCGTTTCAAGAAGTAGATTATTACCGGCCGGCATAAGTCCAAACGGATTATCAAAGGTATAAATTCCTATTTTTTCTACTACCTGTGACATGTCAATATATTCTGTACCCGGATCAAATTCAAGCTCAATTCGTGCGCCTGTCTCGTCTAAGATAAAGCGTCCGGCACTATCAGCAAGGTATGGTGTATCCCCTAAAAGGCTAACAATAAAACTACCATCCCTTGTATATGCAGTTTCGCCGTTTTCCTGCTCTACAGCAAAAAAACCATCTCCAACTATTGCAAAATCATTTTGGTTGCCTGTAAAGTTTAGGCTTCCCTGTTTAAACACTACATCGGTATAGTCTGTCTTTACACCGTGACCTACAAGGTGATCACCCTCTACGTTTGTGTCGATCTGTGAGTATAACAAATCCACAAACGAGTTAGTTGTTTTCTTGTATCCTGTTGTGTTTATATTAGCCATATTGTTAGCAATAGAATCAAGACTACTCTGATATGCAATCATTCCGGATACACCGGTAAAAAAGGCTATATTCATACTATTCTCCTTTTATGTTTACAATGATGAAATTTGTGTAACGGTTTTTTGGTTAATTACATCAACCATCTGTAGTGCTGAACTACAGGATTGGAAGCTACGTTGTGCCTCCATTAAAAGAGTGTATTCTCTATTTAAATCAATATTTGATCGCTCGTAATGACCCTGCATAACTGTTAAAGGTGTACCTTCAATATTATCGGTTGCACCGGCCTCATTTGTGTTTAGATAAAGACCATTATTTATCTGCTGTAGGTCGGCGTAATCTGCCGGTACTCTGATCCTAAGCTTATCAATCTGATTACCATCGGAGTCGAAGATTGTGCCATCACTAAGTGCAGTAAAATCACTTGTGCCTAGTAAAATTTCTCCATTTTCGCCAAGAACCCTACCAATATCTCGCAACACAAGATAACCCTCATCGTCAACATCAAAGTTACCATTTCTGGTATATGCTAACTCGCCGCTTCCATCCTGTGCAATAGAAAAGAAACCATCCCCCGTTATAGCAAAATCAAAGGGGCGACCGGTAGCCTCTATAAACCCAGAATCGTACTCGGTAAAGACGGTGTCTACAATCCTAATTGGTGATTGTGAGCCAATGACTTCATTATTTCCGGACTCTAATCTTGTAGTGAGTTCCTGCTCAAAGGTCGTGCTTACTAACCTTGCACTACGAGATCCGGGAGTTGATGAATTTGCAATATTATTAGATATTGTGTTAAGTGTTCGTTGTTGCATCAGCACACCGGATGCTGCTGTGTAAAAACCAGTTAACATATTTTAGCCTCCTTATATATGTTATTAGTTAATGTATTCATTTAGTTTATCTTTAAGCTTATTAAGGGCCTTAACATGAAGTTGGCTTATTCTTGATTCGCTTACCGATAGTATCTTTGCTATCTCATGTAGTTTTAACTTTTCATAATAGTAAAGTGATATGATAGTTTTTTCCCTATCAGAAAGTGATGTAATTGCTTTAATTATTTCAGACCTTAACTCTTCCTTAAAAAGACCTGATTCAAGGTGACCATTATCTGTTGCATCTGCTACATCCTGCCCACCATCCTCTTTATCCTTGTGATAAAGTTCGTCAAGTGAAATTAACGATGCTTTAGATAGCTCAGAATATACTTTATTTAGCTGTTTTTCGGTCATATTTAGATAAACTGCAACCTCCGAGATCGTAGGCTCTCGCATTAACTGGTTTCCTAAGCTGTTCTCAGCCTCCTTTACCTCTTTTGCGGTCTGGCGAAGTCGCCTTGGTAGGAAATCTTGTCCCCTTAGATAATCAATTATAGAATGTTTAACTCTTGTAAAAGCATATGTTTCGAACTTTACATTTTTTGATTCATCAAAACGATCCACACACTCTATAAGTGTAATTATTCCTTGATTTACTATATCCTCCATCTGCGCATAGTTGGAGGCTACACCCCTCATCTGCCCGGCTATTGCCTTCGCTATATAGCTGTATGACATAACAATCTCGTTGCGAAGGTTAATATCCTTGTTTTTACGATACTGTTCAAATAGCCCTTGCATAACCTCTGAGGTAGGCTTTTCATATTGCGGCATATACCTTTATCCTTTCTGCTAATCTTTGTTGCTGCGTCAGCTAAGTGATATGTTGGCAAGTGCCTGTATCTGTAAAGTTTGATCTATCTCATTAAATGATAGAACGGTAACTCCCGGGTAGAACTGATCTATAAGTTTTTTGTAGTAAATTCTTACTACCGGAGAGGTAATAACTATAGGTTGTTGTACAATGTCCTTAACTTTATTTAACTCATTAGAGGATGCGTTAATAATATTTTGAATCATTTCCGGATCAAGTGCCAGATAGCTTTGTTGATCGACCTTCTTTACCGCAGACATTATTGTCTGTTCTATGGAGTTATCAATGCTGATTACTTTTAGCTGCCCAGCCTCGGCAAAGCGCCTTGAAATAGTTCTTTTTAAGGCTTGCCTTACATATTCGGTTAGCATGTCGGTGTCTTTTACTGCTAACGCATAGTCAGAAAGTGTTTCTAGAATTGTTTCTATATCCCTTATAGGAACACCCTCTTGCAATAGATTGCCAAGAACTTTTTGTAGATCGTTTAACGACACCACTGCTGGAATAAGGTCATTAACAAGATTCTCGTTTGTCTTTTTAAGGTTTGTGAGGATGTTGTTTACCTCAGCGCGTGTGAGTAACTCGTGTGCGTGTTGCTTAATAATCTCTGAAAGATGTGTAACCATTACGCTAGTAGGATCTATAAGGGTATATCCTGAGACCTCTGCCTTAACCTTCTTATCGTTGCTTATCCATTTTGCCGGTAGTCCGAACGCAGGATCTACAGTGTCTATTCCATCTATAGGCGGTGCATCATCCGGCGGTGCAAGTGCCAGTAGATGATCAATTAGCACATCCCCTTTTGCAATTTCCTCGCCCTTTAACTTAATTACATACTGGTTTGGGTTTATATGACCGCTGTCTTTGAGGTACACCGATGGAACAACTATACCCATGTCGGTAGCAAACTGTTTGCGGAACATAACCACCCTATCCACAAAGGTTCCACCCATGCTTTCTACAACAAGAGGAATAAGGCTGTATCCAAATTCCATCTCTATCGGCTCTACCGTTAGCAGGCCGTAAACATTTTCGATATTCTTGTAGTATTGTGCCTCGCTTGCAATTTCTTGAATCGGCTCCTCCTTGCCAGGTTCACCTGTGACAAGTGTACCAACACCCCTGCGTTGAAGTAGCACCCCAAGCCCAATTAAAATGGATGCCATTATTATTAGCTGTAGCTTTGGAAATCCCGGAATTAGCATCATCATTGCAACTGTAATACCGGCAAGAATAAGCACCCGCGGTTGCGATAAAAACTGCTTGGAAAAATCATCGTTTATATTATTTTCCGATGCACTTCTTGTAACCATCATACCTGTAGATACAGATATTAGTAGCGCAGGTATCTGGGAAACAAGCCCATCACCTACCGTTGCGGTGGAGTAAGTCTGCATAATAGTATTAAAATCGCCTATCCCATTTATAAACCCAATTATTACACCACCGATTAGATTAATAAGTGTAACAAGAATTGAGAGTATAGCATCACCTTTTACAAACTTGGAGGCACCATCCATGGAACCAAAAAAGTCTGCCTCCCTTTGAATGTTAGAGCGCCTAAGCCTTGCCTCATCCTCAGTTATTAACCCACTTGATAGATCGGCGTCGATAGCCATCTGTTTACCTGGCATTGCATCAAGGGTAAACCTTGCAGCAACCTCAGCAACACGCTCAGAACCTTTGGTAATAACAATAAATTGAACCAATACAATGATAAAGAATATGATAATACCTACTACGGCATTTCCTCGAATAACAAAATCACCAAAAGTTTGAACAACCTGACCGGCATATCCATTTTCTGTAAGAATAAGGGTTGTAGATCTAACATTAAGACCAAGCCTAAAAAGTGTAGTTACAAGCAAAAGTGATGGAAATATTGAGAATTCTAACGCCTCTTTTATATTCATTGTCATTAGAAGGATTACTAAAGATACCGCTATATTGATTATAAACAACATATCCAACACAACAGCCGGTATGGGAATTATAATCAGCAGTATAATGACAATTATGAATGCAGATATTGCGCTTGAACCCTTCACTTTACTCCCTTTTTCTTAAGTTTGTATACAACTGCAAGCACCTCAGCAACCGCCACATAGAAAGATTCCGGTATCGGGTGGTCAAGCTCAACAGTTTCATACAACGAGCGTGCAAGAGGCCTGTTTTCTGTTATAGTAACATTATTTTCCTCTGCGGTTTGTATTATCTTTAACGCGAGGTAGTCAGCACCTTTGGCTACTACTACCGGTGCGGCATGTTTCGTTGCATCATATGCAATTGCTATTGCATAGTGGGTTGGATTTCTAATAATTACATCAGCGGTAGGAACTGCCTGCATCATTCTGCGCTGGGCCATCTCCATCTGCTTTTGCTTACGCTTTTGTTTTATCTGAGGATCACCCTCGGTCTGTTTGTACTCCTCTTTTATATCGTCCTTGCTCATCCTAAGTTTTTTTTCGTAGTCGTAACGTTGGTAAAAGTAATCCAACACTGCAACCACAGCAAATATCGCTCCTAGGGTAAGAACGAGATCTAAAACCATCCCTCCAAAAAAAGATATTCCTTCGTCTACGGTCATATCCATCAAGTTCGGTATAACCAGTAACCTATCCTTTAAGGTGTAGTAGGACACAATGCCCAAAATTGTAAGCTTTAGTATGTTTTTTACAAGCTCTACAAACGAGCGTAGCGAAAACATATTCTTTATCCCATTAATTGGGTTAAGCTTATCAAACTTAAATGCTATGGCACTCCATGTAAATAAAAGTTTGGTCTGTGCGGCTGTAGCTATAACTGTTGCTAGTACACTTATAAGCAGTAGTGGCAATACGGCAATTAAAACGGTTATCATTATCTCCATAA
Organism: uncultured Oscillospiraceae bacterium; assembly: GCA_964370765.1. Taxonomy (GTDB): domain Bacteria; phylum Bacillota; class Clostridia; order Oscillospirales; family Ruminococcaceae; genus CAYJBH01. Next base: position 2,852 of record CAYJKW010000006.1, on the reverse strand, counting down.
TGATGTCGGGAATATTAAGCTCAGAAATGTGCTCTGTTGTTGCACCTCTTGCAATAAACGATTTTACGGTATCCTCGAGTGTTTTTAATAGTTGTGGGGCGTAAAGCTGCAGTGCAACTACCATAACAAGCAGACTAAAAACCATAACAACATCACGACTTTGAACTACATTACCTTTTTTACGTTCCTCGTTACGTTTATGGGGCGTCGCCTTTTCGGTTTTTTCTCCTGCCATGTTCTCTCCATCTGTTAGCTACTGCGACAGCTGTACCATCCCGTTATGCATTGTATCAAGTGCAACCACTATATAATTATCTATAAATAGTGATACCGGATAAGCAAGTGCTATTAATAAAAATATGCCCACAATAATTTTTAGCTGGATGTTAATTACCATTAGGTGCATTTGTGGGACTAGCTTCATAAGCACACCAAGCAGAACCTCAATTACAAGCGTTGCTACAAGAAATGGCATTATTAGCCTTAGGATAAGCTCAATAGTTGCCGTGAACGTGGATAATAAAAAACCCGCTATATCTATATCAAAACTCGCACCAATTGGAACAAGCGTATAGGAATTTGCAAAAATCTCTATCATTGCAAGGTGGGAATTGGTAACAAAAAAGTAAAGTACAAAGAAGATATTTAGATATTGTCCGGATATTGAAACCTGAATGTTAGTAGTCGGATCAAAGGTCTTAGCCATGGATAATCCAAAAAGCACATCCATAATATCTCCGGCAAAAAATATCATATAATAAAACAAGGAGAATATCATAGAAAAGAACAGTCCGACCAAAAACTCTTTCATGACCATAAGTACATACAACAGATCTTTTGTTTCATCTATTGCAGAGTGGTCTAATGTCGGATAAATTAAAATTGATACGATTAAGACAAAGGCAAGTCTTAATGTTACGGGTACCTGCCGTCTTGATAAAATAGGATTTGTTAACAGCATGGTTCCCATTCTTACAAAGACAAGTAGCATTGCAAGTAGATTACTGTAAGCTAAGGTAAACATTTACATTCCCGTCACATTGTTGCCATTATTTCAAATAAGCCTTGAATAAATCCAATCATCGTATTCATCATATAGGATGCCCCAATAAGCAAAAACAATGCTATAACGATAAGCTTTGGAACAAAGGTCAGTGTCTGCTCATGGATCTGCGTTGCGGCTTGAAAAACAGCGATAATTAAACCTACAGACAGGCTAACCACTAACATAGGAACAGCAAGGCGAAATGCAACAAGCATTGCTTCCCTTAATATATCCAGAACTTCTGCCTGACTTAACAATAGTTTAACCTCATATATTAAAGCTGTTTACAAGCATCTCCAGCAATAATCCCCATCCGTCAACCAGAACAAATATAAGCAGTTTAAATGGTAAGGATATCATTGCCGGCGGTAGCATCATCATTCCCATGGACATGAGTGTAGATGCAACGACCATATCTATAATTAGAAAAGGTATAAAGATAAGAAAACCAATAGTAAAGGCACGTTTAAGCTCGCTGGTTACAAAGGCCGGTACTATTATTTCAAGCCCGAGAGAAAGTTTGCTATCGTTGTTATCGATATCAAACCCTTCCGGTAACGGGGAGTTGGATATTTCTAAAAACAAACTTAAATCGGAATGGTTAGTCTGCATAAGCATGAACCTTTTTAAGGGTTCCTGTGCAGCCTCAAGTGCCTGTCCGCCATCAATCTCGTTATCTACATAGGGTTGATAAGCAACTTCTTCTATCTCTTTTATAATAGGTTGCATTATAAATAATGTTAGAAAAAGCGCAAGTCCTACTAGCACCATGTTTGGAGGGGTTTGCTGTGTACCAAGTGCAGTTCTTGTAAAGGATAAAACTATTACTACACGTGTAAAACAGCTCATAAGAACTACCATCGAGGGTAGCAATGATATAGATAGCAAGAGCACCATTATCTCTAGGCTACCTAGCGAATTATCACCCTGCGATGCAGTAGTTAAATCTATGCTTATGCCTGCATCTGCATATATGTTTGTTGCGGATAATCCAACAACAACTAAACTAATCACAAAGAGGATTAATGCACGTTTAAATCCTTTATGCATTATCTTTTTGGGTACTGTTTTATTTATCTGCATCTCCCCCTTCCTCTTTTTTGGGCATGAATTTTGAAAGGGCGGTATTCTTAAGAATAGTTGCAAAATCCATATTTGTAGCCTGTGGTGGCTGTTGTAGGGTTGTATCGTTTAGCTCACATAATAGGTCAATCTTGTCCTTTGTAACCGACAATAACAGTGTCTTGTCTCCTACAGATACAATCAATAATGACTTATCGTAGGAGAGCATTACCCTGTCACGCAACTTTATATTGTCGCCAACACCTTTGTATTGATAAGACTTAGCAATAAATTTAGTTGCATAAAATGCTAATACACATACACCGGCCAGGACAATAATAATAAAAATAATTTCAAGGACTGGTCCCATTACACCCCACAAATATTTAAAACTATCCGAAAACCTTTGCTATTGTTTGCAAAATTCTGTCTGCCTTAAAGGGTTTAACAATAAAATCAAGTGCACCAAATCGTATTGCATCCACAACCATAGATTCTTGACCCATAGCACTACACATTACTATTTTTGAATCAGGGAACTCTTTTTTGATTGCCTGAAGGGCTTCAAGTCCATTAACGTTTGGCATTGTTATGTCCATGATCACAAGATCCGGCTTTTCAGCACGATAGGTGTCGATTGCAATCTGTCCATCTGCTGCCTCTATAAGATTTGTGAAACCGTTTTTAGATAATGTATCTTTTATCATCATTCTCATAAAAGCTGCATCATCTACTACCATAATTT
>CAYJKW010000005.1:37223-66800 GCA_964370765.1 uncultured Oscillospiraceae bacterium | reverse complement strand
GTATAACAACCTACAACCGATAGATAACAGTACTATTTTGAATGCATTGTCCTAATTTAAAAGGTCTCGAACCAACTGGGATGCTATCACAGCTGGCAGAAGTTAATGGGGTGAAGTAACCCTATCATTGTAGCTTTGTAGTGTTAGCAAAGGTGTTCCAAAATATGAGCATAATTCGTAGAATTATTAAAGCCATATTTTGGGCAACACTTTCTAATACGTATATGTAAGGCATCGAATGGCCGCTATTCGAAATAGCGGTGGTTTTGCATACTTTTGCCATCAAAAGTATGTCTGCAGAGCAGTTTACTAATATAATTTCTCCGCAGAGAAATTTTCAATATTGCCTGTAAATCCAGTCGGATTTATAATGCTTTGGTTAGACAAATATTTAAAGGAGGCCACCATGATTTTTAATGATGTAAACACCTTAGAGGTAGGTGCACTTGTAAAGAACTACCGTAGCGGAGGTTTATTTAAAAAGGGTGGCCGTGAGGTACAGGCACTTAAGGGGGTTGACCTAATATTCACCCCCGGGCTTTACGGCCTATTAGGGCCGAACGGCGCCGGCAAATCCACCCTGATAAACATCATTACCGGCACTATAAACCAGAGTAGCGGCAAGGTGCTTTATAACAATAAAACTACAAGAAAGCTAAATACAGATTACCGCCGAGTACTGGGCTATATGCCGCAGCAACAGACACTTTACGAGAGTTTTACCGGCAGGGAGTTTTTGGCATATATGTGTGCCTTAAAGGAGATATCCTCGGCTATAGCACCACAGGAGGTAGATAGGGTTGCGGCACTCGTCAACCTAACACAGCAACTAGATAAAAGGCTTTTGGCGTATTCCGGCGGTATGAAACAACGCCTACTTGCGGCTAACGCCCTACTGGGAATGCCCGAGATATTGGTGCTGGATGAGCCTACGGCCGGCCTTGACCCTAAGGAGAGGGTGCGGCTTCGCAACCTTATGGCCGAGATGGCAAAGACGGCAATAGTTATACTTGCAACGCATGTGGTATCCGATGTTGAAAGTGTTGCCGATAGAATTATTCTTTTAAAGAGCGGTGAGGTGGTGGACAACGATTCACCCGAAAAATTAATAGAGCGCCATGCACCCGGTGCCGATCTAGAGCAGGTTTATCTTAATGTGTTTGGTGAAGATTAGTTTTTTATGTTGAGGGCGGTAGGATGCTTATATTTTCAGAGCTTAAAAAGTTAATAGGTAATAAAAGTTTTCTGCTTTATATCCTATTACTTGCGCTTGTTAACCTTTTTTTAATCTGGTTTTTTAACGAGCCTAATATATATAACCCCCCACAGGAGGCATACAAGCTTTTATCGCAGGATCTAAGCGGGATGAGCATGGAGGAAAAGGGGGAGTATATCTCACAGCGGTACGAGTATGCCGAGGCAATGTATATACTCGACGACCTATATATGGTAGGAAACCTAAACGGTACCGATGATGCCTACTACCAAAACCTAGCAAAGCAACACGAGGATAAGATAGAGCAGTATGGTGAGAGCTATGCACAGGGGGCAGAGCTACGTTATACCGATTCATTACAGGGTGAGTTTTCATTTTTAAGTGCTATCGATAGGGAGTATAGGCAGGTAGCCGGCTACGAGCAGTTTTTGGCAGATATAGATGAGGCAGGGGCAAACCTCTCCTCCATCTCGATATTTGCTGATGTAGATAGCTACGATAATAAAAACATACAATCTACCCGTGAGATGTACCGTGGAATGAGCGGCACCGAGATAGACTATCTTCCACAGAAAGGGATAACCACCGCCACAAGCTTTATAGCCACAGATATTGTGCTTATCTTTGCCATGGTGCTTATAAGTTTCGCCCTCATACAACGTGAAAAGGAGATGGGCCTACTAAGGCTTATACGTTGCACCGCCGCCGGCAGGACAAAAACTGCGCTTGCCAAGCTTATTGCACTTAGCGTAACACTTTTTGGGGTTGTTGTAATTTTATACGGCAGTAATCTTATCTTCTGTGAGTTTGCCTTTGGAATAGGCGATCTTACCAGAACCGTGCAATCGGTGCCGGATCTGATGCGCAGTACCCTAAGTTTAAATGTGGCTCAATACCTGCTCGCTTTCATGGCAACCAAGTGGGTGGCAGCCCTTATATGCGGAATATGGATACTGCTTGCAATGCTTATAGCCAACAGGCTTATAACAGGGGTGGTGCTTAGCCTTATCCTGCCTGCTGTGTTTTACCTCATACGACAGGCTATCCCCGCTACATCGGTTTACAATGTTTTTCGTTATGCTAACCCGATAAGCTACCTACAAACCGATGAAATTTTAGGTAGCTACCGCAACCTACATTGGTTTGGTGGGGTGATAAGCATGGTGGTGGTTGAGGTTTGTTCTGCCTTTATATTTTCTGCCATAATTCTAGCTTTCTACTTCTTGCTGTTTCGTTACGGCCAGTTTGCCGGCATGGGGCAGAGCATGCTATACCTACCACGCCTTAAAAAGTTTAGGCTTACTACCGTGTTTAAAACCGAGTGGCGCAAGGTGCTGTTTTTAAACGGTGGCCTAGTTGTGATAATAGCTGTAATAGCCTTTGAGGTCTACCAGACAGTAACCTTTACCCAGTATCTGGATGTAGAGGAAACTATCTATAAAAACTATATGCAAACCCTAAACGGCCCGTTAGACGAAGAAAAGGGTGAGTTTTTAATGGCGGAGGAGGTTCGCTTTGCCGAGATAGAAAAGCTTGAAAAGGATTTAAGGTATGGTGTTATAGGCGAGCAACAGTTTAACATGGCACTGTCTACAAACTATATGATGTATGAGGAATACAAGGTATTCACTGCCAGAATAATGCCTAAGGTAAACTATATTCAAGCGAACCCCGGAGCGCAGTTTTTATACGATAGCGGTTACAGGATGCTATTTGGAATTAATGATGCCGGTGAGTTTGGCGATACCTTTGAGTCCACGGTAGTTGCGGTTATAATGACGGTTGTTATACTGGGCGGCTATTTCTCGATAGAGCGTATAAGCGGTGTACGCAGAATTTTATATTCCACCCCACTAGGGCGGGAGCAGACGGTAAAGACAAAGCTTATTAACTCGGTCGTGATCTGCTTTATTATCACAGCTATTACCACCATTCCTTTAATAGTAAAAACCGCCAAAACCTACGGCCTTGACGGTCTGCTTGCTCCTGCTAAAAGTATGCCGGAGTTTTCCGCTGTGCCGGCAATATTCTCTATCCTTTCACTTATTATATTTAGCTTCCTAATCCGGTTAGTTGCCACCGCATTTGTTGCTGCTGTAACACTAACGTTATCACAGTATAACGATAGCTATATTACGGTTGTAATGATAAACCTTACGGTATTTTTATTGCCGCTTATCCTTATGTTTATAGGGCTTGATTTTGTAAGCTGGGTAACAATATATCCCCAGTTTAACCTAACACAGCTTATTACAACCGGTTTTCTTGCAGGGATAGTACCGATATTCTTTGCGGCTGTTATGGGGTATGCGACCTTTGTTTTATGCGGTAGGATGGTTGATAAATATTGTTGGAACTTTACCGATATATAATATTACAGTTATTAACATTATAGTTCTTTCATAATGCCGCACAGGTGCACATAATATATTATCAAGTATCGAGCAAATAACAATATCGATAATCATTACTGTTTTCAAGGTTGACTATTCTTCTGATATATGTTAAAATAACTAGGTATTATCTAAAACACATAGTAATTTATAAAATATGAATTTTTATCAAAAACATAAAGCAAGACTTTTACAAAAAAAATCGTCTATAACAACAAAGCTTATTCAAAACAAAAAAACAGCCAAGGCACAACAAGCTAAACGTAAACCCTCTGGCCTGTCTGCTGTAGTGTTGATGCACAACGGTGGCATGGTTTATGAGCTAAGTTTTATAGGTAGATTATTACACTTTTTATATAATCTCGGATTTTCTGTAGAGTATTTACTTGTAAAAATATTTCGCAACATCGGAATTTTTGCAAAGATAGCAGGTGATTTCTTTGCAGAAATGCTTGGTAACTTTTTTGGTCGCTTTGTCGGCCTTATTCGTTATGCAATGCGTGAATTTAATGCACCTTTTGCTACAGTTATTAGGGCAGTCAGTACCATCTCTGATATCTTTACTAAGGAAAAGCATTACGGTTCCACACATATGCGTATACGCCTTATCGGGTATATCCGAACAGGCATAAAAAAGCATCTTCATTTAACTTCTAACCCATTCTGCTATATTCTGCCAGCAGCTGCGCTAGTGGTTTTTATTTATACTGCGACTACAATATTTAACTATGACTATGTATTGCAAGTTTCCAACAACAATCTTGCACTAGGCTACATCGAGAATGCAAAAACGATGGACAGTGCACGTATGGTTGTAAATGAGCGCATTCAATACCAGGGTAGCGAAACAACATGGGAGGTTAAACCTTCCTATAATATATCTGTTGCACAGGCACTTCCTACTGATATAGAAACTCAGGATATCTCAACGCTTGCAAACAATCTAATTTTATCATCTGGCGAGGATATTCAGGAAAGCACCGGTCTTTTTGTCGATGGCGAATTCTATGGTGCTACACAGGATCGCATTCAACTTGAAAACGATATTAACGGACTACTTAACACCTATCAGCGCAGTAGGGACGATTCTACCATTAGCTTTGTACAGGAAGTAGAGATGGTGGATGGGCTATTTCTACAATCCAGTATCGTAGAACACAACCAACTTCAGGGACTTATTAATAGTACAACAGGCGAAACTATCGAGGAATACACCGTTGCAGAGGGCGACACGGCTACAAATATTGCTGCGAATTTTTCAATTACAACCGGTGAACTTATCTCCCTCAACCCAGATGTTGACTTTGATGAGTTAGAGGAAGGAAGCACTCTAAATGTTAAGCGCGAGAACACCTTCTTAACGGTTAAAGAGGTTCAGCAGATCGTTTATGAAGAGGTAATTGAATACGAAACCGAGCAAAAATCTGCAGCAAATAAACCTATGGGTACAGTCAGCACCCTTGTAGAAGGTGTTGACGGATTAAACGTTATAACTGCAGATGTCGTGTATATAGATGGGGTTCAGACATCAATTGACATAGTTTCTACCGAAGTAGTAACAGAACCGGTTACCGAGGTTATTGAAATTGGTACGGCACTGGGTAGTGGTGGTATTAACTACGAGGGACCTGCACTTGGTAGCGGTGCTATGATATGGCCTACCGGCCCCGGAACAGGTGGTGTGTCTCGTGGCTTTACAGGTGTAAGAGCACATAATGGTATTGATATTTGGGGTGCTATCGGCACACCAATCTACGCGGTGGACAGCGGCGTAGTTGTATTGGTAGAGTATGGTAGCTACGGTTACGGTATCCAGGTTATGGTCGACCACGGAAATGGCATTCGTACTCGTTATGCACATAATAGTTCGTTAAATGTACAACTTGGCGACACCGTTGTTCAGGGGCAACAAATAGCCGGAATGGGCAGTACTGGTAACTCTACCGGATCTCATCTGCATTTCGAGGTTATTCTAAACGGCACTACGGTTGACCCAGGACCATACATAGGCTACTATTAATATCATAAAAAAAGCGCTGAGGGGATTTAAATCTCCTCAGCGCTTTTTATAGTTGTAATCTATTATCTATCTAGTGCGATTAACTATCTGATCGTTAATCATATCAATAAACTCTGCTATAGGTTTAACACCACCATAATTTTCGTTTCTTGGCGAGCGAACCGCAACTGTTCTATCCGCCATTTCCTTATCGCCTACGACCAACATATAAGGGATTTTTTCCAGCTGCGCTTCTCTAATCTTATAACCCATCTTTTCACCGCGGCAGTCACTACTTACCCTTATTCCCTGTTCAAACAGCTGTTTCTCCACCTCTTTTGCATATTCATGATGCGCCTCACTTATCGGTACAATACGCACCTGTTCCGGCATTAACCATACAGGCAACGCCCCGGCATACTTCTCTATCATAAGTGCAAGAGTTCGCTCATAACAGCCAATAGATGTCCGGTGTATGATATAAGGTATATGTGTACCACCATCGTCGCCAACATACTCCATACCAAATTTTTCAGCAAGCAGCATATCTATCTGTATAGTTATTATTGTATCCTCTTTACCATGGACATTTTTTGTCTGTATATCAAGTTTAGGGCCATAGAATGCAGCCTCGTCCATACCGTCAACATACTCAACATCTAGATCGACAAGGATTTTTTCCATGATAGATTCGGCTTCCTCCCATTGCTTGGCAGTACCCTCATATTTATCGGTACGTTTAGGGTCCCAACGGCTAAAGCGGTAGCTACAATCTTCCTCTAGACCAAGAATATCAAGCATATAGCGTGCAAGTTCCAGACAACCGGCAAACTCTTCTGCTAATTGATCCGGACGCACAATCAGATGTCCTTCGCTAATGGTAAACTGGCGTACACGTATAAGCCCGTGCATTTCACCGCTATCTTCATTCCTAAAAAGCGTACTTGTTTCACCAAGCCGCATAGGCAGATCACGATAGCTACGTTTACGATTTAAGAAAACTTGATACTGGAAAGGACATGTCATCGGGCGTAACGCAAGACAGGATGCCTCATCATTCTCAGGGTCACCGATAATAAACATACCATCCCGGTAATGACTCCAGTGTCCGCTAATTTTATAAATATCACTCTTGCCCATTAACGGTGTTTTAGTTAGCACATAACCTCTGCGCTGTTCCTCATCCTCTACAAAACGTTGAAGAAGCTGGATAACTCTTGCACCTTTAGGCAACAATATTGGTAGTCCCTGTCCCACAACATCGGCTGTTGTAAAATATTCCAGGTCACGACCTATCTTTTTATGATCACGTTTTTTCGCTTCCTCTACTGCAGCGAGATATTCCCTAAGCTCCTTCGGTTTTTCGAAGGACACACCGTAAATACGCTGTAGCATCTTATTATTGCTATCACCTCTCCAATATGCACCGGTGCTACTTGTAAGTTTTATTGCACCTACTGATCCTGTGTAGGCAATATGTGGACCTGCGCACATATCGCAAAATTCGCCCTGCTGATAAAAGGATACAACCGCATCTTCATCTAGTTCCCTCACCAGCTCCAGCTTATATGGCTGGTCCTGTAATTGCTCTATTGCCTCGGACTTTGACTTTTCAAAGCGTTCAATCTTAAAATTCTCCTTGGTTATCTTTACCATTTCTGCTTCAATCTGTGGCAGAATGTCCTCTGTAAAGCGGGTATCACAATCTATATCGTAGTAAAATCCGTTTGAAACGGATGGTCCTATCGCAAGCTGTGCATCTGGGTAAAGTCTTTTAACGGCTTGTGCAAGAATGTGTGAGCTTGTATGCCAAAATGCATCTTTGCACTTTGCAAACTCCACCTTTGACCCGTTCTCAAGTAGCACCATATCATCCATCCTTTGTATTATATGTTATTATTTCTATTTTTAAAATATATTTTATCATATTAATGCAACAATTGCAAGTTTATAACACATGTGTTATAATATGCTTAGAGTAATGATTTTCAGGATTTTATGACACAAAAACAACACATATATTTTACAAACACAAAATATATATGTTGACAAAATACTTTATATTTTGCTATTATTATATGGTATAGATTATTTGGCTAAGGTTCCGTTAATTATATACGCATTATTCAATCAACAATAATAAAGGAGTTACAGAGATGCCACCTATCGGATATGTGGTGATAGCTGTATTGGTTTTGATTGTTGCAGTTGCAGCATTCATACTTGGTGCATACTATCGAAGAAAAAGCGACGAAAGTGCTATTGGAAGCGCTAAAGAACAAGCTACAAAATTGTTAAACGATGCAATGAAGCAGGCCGAACAACGCCGTAAAGAAGCCAGTGTAGAGGCAAAGGACGAGGCTTTTAAACTAAGAAGTGAAGCAGAAAAAGAAGTAAAAGAACGTCGTAGCGAGGTACAACGTGGTGAACGTAGGCTAGACCAAAAGGAAAGTGCACTAGACAAGCGTATTGCAACCCACGAAAAGAAGGAAGAAGACCTAAAGCAACGTACCGAGCTTTTAGATGCAAGACTTTCCGAAATTGAACAGATAAAAGAACATCAGCTTTCAAAGTTGGAGCAGGTGGCCGAAATGTCTACCGAAGCCGCAAAATCCATGCTGCTACAGCAGATAGACGAGAGTCTTGCCCATGAAAAAGCTGTTAAGATTTCTGCATATGATATACAGTGCAAAGAGGATTGTGACCGTCTTGCACGTGAGCATATTTCGGCAGCTATATCACGCTGTGCCGCCGACCACGCAAGTGAGGTCACAGTATCGGTTATTCCGATTGCCAATGATGATTTAAAGGGGCGTATTATCGGTCGTGAGGGCCGTAATATTCGTGCTCTTGAAACAGCAACCGGTGTTGAACTTATTATTGACGATACACCGGAAGCTATTACAATCTCCAGCTTTGATCCTGTGCGCCGTGAGGTTGCCCGTCAGACTATAGAAAAGTTAATTCTTGATGGTCGTATCCACCCTGCACGCATCGAAGAGATGGCTGAAAAATGTCGAAAAGAAATTAATCAGGTTATAAAAAGAGAAGGCGAAAAAGCTGTTATGGATGCATGTGTAAATGGCCTACATCCTGACCTTGTACGGCTTATCGGTCGTCTTAAATATCGTACAAGCTACGGACAGAATGTTTTAAAACACTCTCTTGAAGTGTCATTTTTAAGTGGTTTGCTTGCGGCGGAGCTTGGTATCAATGTACCTCAGGCTAAAAGAGCCGGTCTATTACATGATATAGGAAAGGCACTAGACCACGAGGTTGAGGGAACACATGTTTCTATCGGTGTCGAGCTTGCAAAAAAATATAAAGAAAACCCGAATGTTATACATGCAATCGAGGCCCACCACAGTGATGTACCGGCCACTACCCCACTTGCTTTCATTGTAATGGCGGCCGATGCTATAAGTGCAGCAAGACCCGGTGCAAGACGTGAAAATCTTGAAAGTTATATTAAGCGTCTTGAGAGCTTAGAGGAGATAGGCAAAGGATTTGAGGGTGTCGACACATGTTTTGCATTGCAGGCAGGCCGTGAAGTACGCATTATGGTTAAACCTGAAAACATCACCGATGACCAGATAGTTATTATGGCGCGAGACATCGCAAAAAAGGTTGAGGATGAGCTAACATACCCCGGTCAGATTAAGGTTAATGTTATCCGTGAAAGTCGCGCTACGGAATATGCAAAATAAGGAGTAAAATTATGAATGTATTAGTAGAAACTTCGGCACGTCATATACATGTGTCACAGAAAGATTTAGAAACTTTGTTTGGTTCCGGCTATGAGCTAACAAACAAAAAAGAGCTATCACAGCCCGGTCAATACGCATGTGAGGAGCGTCTAACCGTAGTTGGCCCTAAGCGTGAAATACCAGGCGTTACTATTCTAGGCCCGGTACGTCCGGCTACACAGGTAGAAATCTCTTTGACAGATGCTCGCAGTATCGGGTTAGCAGCGCCGGTACGTGAGTCTGGTAACGTTGCAGGTTCCCCCGGCTGTGTTCTTAAAGGCCCTGCCGGTGAGGTTGCAATATCCGAAGGTGTTATCGTTGCAAAGCGTCACCTACACTGCACACCCAAAAGTGCCGAGGAATTTGGAATCCAGGATAAGCAGATTATCGGTATTGAATGTGGCGAAAATGAGCGTAAAGCTGTGTTTGGTGATGTTGTTGTGCGTATATCAGATGCATTTGCCGATGCAGTACATATTGACACAGATGAGTCCAATGCTGCCGGAGGCCCAAAAACAGGAAAAATTATTAAATAAAGAATAATACCGGAGAGACAGATGATTAATATAGCAATATTGGGATTTGGCATCGTCGGAAGTGGCGTATATGAATTACTGTCGAAAAACGATGCATACCTTTCCGATAAAACTAACAGTAATATTATTATAAAAAAGGTTCTTGATATTAGGGATTTTTCTGATCACCCTTGCAAGGCTACCTTTACATCAGATATCAATGATATAATTGAGGATAGCGATATATCTGTTGTTGTAGAAACTATGGGTGGGGTCAATCCTGCCTATGGATATGTTAAGGCTGTATTAACTTCCGGTAAATCGGTAGTTACATCAAATAAACAGCTTGTTGCAGAACACGGAACCGAACTTATATCCATTGCAAAAAGTAAAAATGTCTGCTTCTTGTTTGAAGCAAGTGTCGGTGGGGGGACTCCAATAATTGCGCCACTTCATCGTAATTTGATTGCAAATCAGGTAGGCTCAATTTATGGTATTGTAAACGGTACAACTAACTACATACTTACAAGGATGGAAGACGCCGGACTAAGTTATGAAGATGCTTTAAAAGAAGCTCAGGCAAAAGGTTTTGCCGAGGCAAATCCCTCAGCAGATATAGATGGAATCGATGCTCAACGAAAGATAAGCATCCTTGCATCAATTGCATTTGGCAAGTATTTATCACCAGATTTAATCCCTACATGCGGAATAAAGGATATCACTGCTAAAGATATATCCGATGCAAAAAACAATGGCATGTCGGTAAAACTTATTGCATATGCAACGCAGGATGCGAATAAGATTTATTGTGGCGTTGCCCCATTGTTGATACCTAAAGACCATATGCTTTCCTCGGTAAACGGTGTTTATAATGCTGTTGTTGCCGATTGTGATATGCTTGGTGATGCCTTGTTCTATGGTCAAGGTGCAGGTGGCGTTGCCACAGCAAGCGCTGTTGTTTCAGACATCATAGAGGCTGCAACCATAGGAAGCAGTATCCATGATACACTTTGCTGGACAAAGCAACCTTACGAAAAGATTTCCGATCCTGTTAAGCCACTTTCCCCTCTTTCAGCGGTGGTGATATAATGTATGCGATTGAGGTTGCGGGAACTTCCGCCAATATTGGATCAGGTTTTGATAGCCTTGGACTTGCACTTTCTATACATAATAGAATCTTAGCCGAGGAGTTTGATGGAATCGAGATAACCGCAGCTCCCGGTGCTGCCACAAACGAGAAAAATTTAATCTACTCTACGGTAAAGAAACTGTTTGATGAATGTGGTAAACCATTTAATGGACTTAGAATTATCGAGCAACCATCAATACCATCTACACGAGGTCTCGGATCTTCGTCGGCATGCATCGTATCAGCGCTACTATTAGCTAATGAAATGATGGGGCGCCCATTGACTGATAGCGAACTGCTTGACCATGCAACGGCTATCGAAGGGCATCCAGACAATGTTGCACCAGCACTTTTAGGTGGCTTTGTTACAGGGGTTTTTGAAGATGGTAAACTTTATTATCATCGCAAACCCATAAGCGAACATCTATGCTTTGTTGCATTTGTTCCACCCTTTAAACTGGCTACGGTAAAAGCAAGGCAGGTATTGCCAGAAACACTACCCTTTAAAGATGCTGTTTATAACATTGGACGTAGTGCACTTGCTACTGCTGCATTTTGTGAAGGTAGGTATGACCTGCTTGAGGTTGCTACAAGGGATAAAGTGCAACAACAGTATCGACTACCACTTATACGTGGCGGAGATAAAATATTTGAATTATGCCCAACATGGGGAGCAAAAACAGTTTATATAAGCGGTGCAGGCCCTACCATTATGGCAGTGGTTACCGCAGATCACCTAAAAGACTTTTTAGACCTTGCAGAGGAAGGGATAAAAAAACACCCTGAAACTGCTGATTACGAGATTATGCGGCTTTCGCCGTCTAACGATAAGCCAAAAGTACGGAGAATAGATTAATGGCACTTATTGTACAAAAATTTGGAGGAAGTTCGGTAGCCGATAAGGATAAAATCTTTAGGGTTGCCAAGATTGTAGCAGGCACATATGCTGCCGGCAACAGTGTTGCTGTTGTAGTGTCTGCACAGGGTGACACCACCGATGATCTAATTGAAAAATTCGGCGAGATTACCCAAAAACCGGCACTAAGAGAGAGGGATGCCCTGCTTGCAGCAGGCGAGCAAATTTCTGCCGCTTTGTTAGCATCAGCACTTATTGAGATGGGGTATTCGGCAATATCTTTAACCGGTTGGCAGGCAGGTTTTACAACCGACCGCCACCACACAAGAGCAAGAATCAAAAAACTCGATCCGGAACGTATCGAAAATGAACTTGCTAAAAACCAGATTGTTATTATTGCAGGTTTTCAAGGAACTAACAGCCTTGATGATATAACCACACTCGGTCGTGGTGGCAGTGATACCAGCGCAGTTGCGGTAGCTGTAGCATTAAAGGCTGACAGATGCCAGATATTTACCGATGTTGAGGGGGTATTTACCTCCGATCCGAGAATTGTTAAAAAAGCTCAAAAACTTGATGAAATTACATTTGATGAGATGTTAGAGCTTGCATCACTCGGGGCGCAGGTGTTAAACAACCGTTCGGTTGAGCTTGCTAAAAAATTCGGTGTAGAGCTGGAAGTTCTATCCAGCATCACAAATAATCCCGGAACTATTGTTAAGGAGGTAACTGACGAAGTGGAAGGTATGTTGATTAAAGGTGTTGCTAAGGACACTAATGTTGCGGTATTCTCGGTTATAGGCGTTAAGGACGAACCCGGAACATCCTTTAAGCTTTTCTCCACCCTTGCGCAACACAAGATAAATGTTGATATTATTTTACAAAGTGTAGGACGTGAGCAGACAAAAGATATTTCCTTTACTGTTCCTGCAAACGAATTAGAAACTGCCTCTACTATTGTAGAGGAATTTAAGGTAAAGAGTGGTGCAAAAAACGTTGTTGTGTCTGATGATGTTGCAAAGGTGTCCATTGTTGGCGCAGGTATGCAAAGCCATAGCGGTGTTGCATCCCGTATGTTTGAGGCCCTTTATGAGGCCGGTATTAATATTCGCATGATATCCACAAGTGAGATAAAAATCTCTGTTCTTATTAATAAAGCTGATACCGATAAAGCAGTTGTAGCAGTGCATGATGCGTTTATCCAGTAAAAAAATTTTTTAAAAGTGAATATTGCTGAATTAAAGGCACATAATAACCCTGTACCATTTAGGTGCGGGGTTTAACTGTTGGATAGTGCCGACAGTTAAAAAGGATAAAGGTGAACATTATCGGTAATAACTACAGGTATTAATAAAGATATCAACAGGGCAAACTGTTAATGTAACCGGTAATTCTAAGCTTGTCGTTACTACTATGGGTCGGATTACAAAACTTGATGGAAAACTGTTAAGAAGCGTTAATCCATTACAACACCCATAATAAAAATTAAACCCTGCATCTAACGGTACAATGTAAAATTCATTTAGGAGCGTGGATTAACATGAAGAAAATACTATCTATTGCAGTTATAGGTACTGCATTGGTACTAAGCGGATGTATGGAGGCCGAGACAGATATTCCAATGACAGAATCGGTTAATCAGGCAGATACAGTGACACCCTCACAGGTAGTTGATTCTCAGCCTACTACAGGCGGTGGTACATCCGACACAGCTACCTCCAACAATACAAGTTCGGATGATTTAGCGGCCAGTAAATCAGGTGTGATGACAGAGGATATGTACGAGATAGAGATTGATAACCAAACCGGTAGTGATATCTATGGCCTACAGTATTCTATAACCGGATCACAGGAGTGGGGAGAAGAATATTCAAATGATATGATCACAAACGGTGACACTACCCAGATAACCGTTCCAAAGGGCGAAGAGGGTGAGATGTTCGACCTTCGAGCATATGATAACGAGGATAAAAGTGGTGACGGATGGATTTTCCCAGAAATTGATTTTACAAACGATGGACGAATAATATTAAGATACAAAGACAATGCACCGGACTATGAATACGGTTAAGATTTAAAGATTATGATGGGCTGTGTGTAACTGCACAGCCCATCATATTGTTAAAGATGAACGTAATTACTAACAATATTGTTATAAAGGTTGATAGTTTATGTTCATTCTGTTATTATTAATGCATAGATTAATTATCTATTACAAGTTTTAAAATATTAATTGGAGAGATGACGATGGATAAGAGTGTAAAAAAGAACTGGACTACACCTAAGATGGAGACGGTAAGACTTAGTGACACACATCGCGGTAACCCAAACGGTAACCCAAACGGTAATGGCTATGGTCATTGTAATCATAATCCTGCTAATAACAATGGGTTGGGTCACGATTATTTCGACAGTACCTGCTCATAATAACTTCTATAGCTAAAAATCATATAATAAAATGTCATACCTTCTACAATTAAGCAGAGGATATGGCATTTTATTTTTATGAGTAGGTTATTGAAAAAAAACAATTTTTTTGTTATAATAAAATTTAGATTTACTATTTATAACAATATACAGAAAGGCTTTTAATGATAATTGTACTTAATAAAGCTACCGATAACAATAACTTCGAGTCGTTAAAGAATTGGCTAACTGCGCAGGATATTCGGTTAGATATAAGTACCGGTTCCGATAGTATTGTTGTAGGGTTAGTTGGCGACACATCTCGAATTGACATAGGGCACCTAGAAGCTCTTCCGATTGTAGAAACCGTAAGGCGTGTGAGTGAACCCTTTAAGCTTGCAAATCGTAAGTTTCATCCCCAAGATACTATTGTTCGTGTTGGTGATGCCGCCTTTGGAGGTGGTAACTTTACAATAATTGCCGGACCTTGCTCGGTAGAATCTGAAGAGCAGATGAAAGAGGTTGCAACTACAGTAAAATCATCCGGCGCAGGTATGCTTAGGGGTGGTGCCTTTAAACCCCGTACCTCGCCATATGCATTTCAAGGACTAAAAGAGGATGGGCTTGCACTATTGACAAATGCAGGTAAAGCCAGTGCATTACCGGTTGTATCCGAAGTGCTTAACACAGCACACCTTCCTCTTTTTAAAGATGTTGATATGATACAGGTTGGAGCACGTAATATGCAAAATTTTGAGATGTTACGTGAACTTGGGCGTAGTGATAAACCTGTATTGTTAAAGCGTGGACTTTCCAGTACCATCGAAGAGCTGCTGATGAGTGCCGAATATATACTTTCCGAGGGTAATAGAAACGTTATACTCTGTGAGCGTGGCATAAGGACCTATGAAACAGCATTCCGTAATACTCTGGATTTATCAGCAATACCTTATATTAAGGCACACAGTCATCTACCTGTTATTGTCGACCCAAGCCATGCTCTTGGAACATCAAAATATGTACGTTCAATGGCACTTGCCGCTACTGCTGCAGGCGCTGACGGACTTATAATAGAGGTGCATAATGCACCGGAACTAGCTCTTTGTGATGGTGCACAGTCGGTAACACCAGCCGAATTTAATAAAATTTCCGAGCAGGTAAGTAAAGTTCGGGAGGTAATCGTTGAGTTCTAAAAAACGTATTGCAATTATAGGTTTGGGCCTTATTGGCGGCTCTATTGCAAAGGCTGCAACAGCGTCCGGACACAGTTGTTATGGATATGATATCAACCAAGAATCGATTTCCCAAGCAACAAAGGATGGTGTTATCTGCAAAGAGTGGAATACAAGCATTTCCTGTGATATCTACATTGTGGCCCTTTACGAATCAGATACTATTAAATTTATCACCGATAATATTCAAAATTTCACCAAGGGTGCAGTTATTATCGATATATGTGGTAATAAACGAGGAATATGCGCATCACTTACAGAACTATGTGCAAACGCCGGGCACTGTTTTATAGGCACACACCCGATGCAAGGGCGTACAAGCAGTGGCTATAGGCACTCATCCTCCACATTATTCGATGGAGCATCCATGATAATATGTAGGGATAACGGTACGAGTGACGAGGCAATAGAAATAGTTAAACAGCTAACATATGATCTAAAATTCAAAAAAATTGTTATATGCACCCCTGATGAGCATGATGCAATGCTTTCCTATACATCACAGCTTGCACATATACTGTCAAGTAGCTATGTACAGAATAATAAATCTCAAAAGCATATAGGTTTCTCTGCAGGATCGTTCAGAGATTTGTCACGTGTTTCCGAATTATCTGCCGACATGTGGAGTGAGCTTATGATTAATAATAGAGATAACCTTTTGCAGGATATCGCCTGCTATGAGGATATACTTTTGCAGTTTAAGCAAAAACTAGCTGCATCCGACAAAGATGGGTTGCACAGTCTACTATCAAAGGGTAACGAGATGAAGCTACGCTCAAAGAAAGGACATCAATGATAATTTCAGTAAATACGTCACTAAAATATGACATAGTTTTAGATAGTGGAGTTCTTTCAACGTTTGGAGAAATAGCTGCTGATCTTTTTAAACCTTCTAAGGTAGTAATTGTTACAGATAGCAATGTTGCTCCACTATACCTTGACTCTTTGTCTAGTAGTTTAGCCTTGTCTGGGTTTGATGTCAAACATTATATTTTCCCTGCGGGAGAACATAGTAAATCACTTTTAACGTTAGAAAAACTTTTGTCTTTTTTATCAGAGAACTCAATAAACAAAGGGGATTTACTTGTTGCGCTGGGTGGTGGTGTCGTTTCAGACCTTACAGGTTTTGCTGCAAGTTGTTATCTACGCGGTATGCCCTATGCAACCATTGCCACCTCCTTTCTTGCAGCTGTTGATGCATCAATCGGCGGTAAAACAGCTATAGATCATGCCGGACAAAAAAACAATGTAGGTGCCTTTTATCCACCCCACCTTGTTATGATCGACACTCTACTGTTTAAAACGTTACCACCGGCAGATCTTCAAAACGGTATTGTAGAGGCTATAAAATCCGGTGCACTATTGGATGAGGAGCTATTTAATTTCTTCTTAAATCCTATAGGTATCGATGATTATAAATATATTATCGAGCGCTCATTACTTGTTAAAAAACACTATGTGGAGCAGGATGAACATGATAACGGCCTTCGTCAGCTTCTAAACTTAGGGCACACACTTGGCCATGCGATAGAGGCACAGAGTGGCTATACCGTTGCACACGGCCTTGCAGTAGCAGCCGGTATGGTGGCAATCCTTAGATGTAGCGAAGCAGTAGATTTAACAAAAAAGGGTGTCACTGCACGTATCGAATCTGCACTTACTGCACAAGGCATAGACTATTCCCTACCCTACCCAATGCAGCTACTTATTCCACATATTGCAGGTGACAAGAAGGTTAGAAAGACAAGCCTTAATTTTGCACTTATAAAAGATATCGGTGATGCTTTTTTACATAATATTGAACTATCCGATGTAGCCAGTTTCTTGGAGGAATGTAATTAATGAGTCTTGCTACTGTACAGCCGGCTACGCTTTCCGGCACTATTAGAGCTATCTCCTCTAAGTCGGATCTACACCGTGCTATTATTGCTGCATCATTATGCGATGATCCGGTAAAGATACACTGTAATACACTATCGGCAGATATCGTTGCAACGGTATCCTGCCTTAACTCACTTGCCGCAAACATAGAGGCGGAACAGGTCGAGGAGGGTTATATTATCTCGGTAGCCTCCGGACAAAACAAGCCGTCACGCCCGATATGTGACTGTAACGAAAGTGGAACTACCCTTAGGCTATTAACCCCTGTTGCGGCTGCAAATTATTCTAATGTCACATTTGAGGGTAAGGGACGCCTTTCAAGCCGCCCAATGGAGCCATTGCTTTCCTGCATGAAACAACATGGCGTTAGCTTTAGTGACGATACTCTTCCCTTTACTTTAAGCGGCCATCTTAAGCCCGGAACATATGAAATTGCCGGCGATGTTAGCTCACAGTTTATTAGTGGGTTGCTATTTGCATTGCCGTTACTAAAAAAGAGCAGTAAGATAAGGCTTACAACAAAGCTTGAGTCTGCACCATATGTTAATATGACTATTGCAACACTTAAAAGCTTTGGTGTTAGTATAGATAGTGTTCCTGCAGGGTTTAGTATAGATGGTGGGCAACGATATAAATCACCTGGCGAAATATACGCTGAGGGGGATTGGTCAAATTCTGCATTTTGGCTTTGTGCCGGTGCAATATGTGGTGATATTACCGTTGATGCACTAAAGTTCCCTAACACAAATCAAGGCGATATGGTAATTTTGAAGCTGCTTAAAAGTTTTGGTGCGGATGTATCTTATGTTACACAGAACAAACTATGCTCTATCACCGTAAAGAAAGGTAATCTTAAAGGTATTGCTATTGATTTAAGTCAATGCCCAGACCTTGCCCCAATACTTGCTGTAGTAGGTGCCGCCTCCGAGGGTAACACCATACTAACCGGTGGTGGCAGACTAAAGTTAAAGGAAAGTGACCGATTGGCTACCACTGCAGATCTTATCAACTCGCTTGGTGGTGAGGCAAAGGTTGAAAACGATACAATCGTAATAAAAGGTGGCGGACTAAAAGGGGGGACCGTTAACTCCCATAACGACCATCGTATTGCAATGGCGGCTGCGGTTGCTGGTTGTTTTGCACAGGAACCTGTTGTGATTGAGGATGCTAAAGCGGTAGAAAAATCTTATCCTAATTTTTATAACGATCTAACAAAACTTGGAGGTAAAGTAGATGTCATCTAACTTCGGTGATATTTATAAGGTTCAGATATTTGGGCAGTCTCACTCTGCCGGACTTGGCGTTGTTATAGATGGAGTGCCGTCCGGTGAGCCTATAAGCGTTGAGGAGATTGAACTGTTTTTAAAACGGCGACAGGGTGGTAAAAAACATTCTACCCCTCGCAAGGAGGCCGATAAACCGGAAATACTTTCCGGACTTGTATCCGGTGCAAGCTGCGGTGCTCCACTTGCAGCAATTTTTCATAACTCTAATACAAATCCCGGAGCTTACAGCGAATTGTGGGACACCCCACGCCCTTCCCATGCAGATCTTACTGCAAGACAACGGTATAAAAACCCCGACCCTACCGGCGGCGGGCATTTTTCCGGTCGTCTAACACTTCCATTATGTTTTGCCGGTGCTGTAGCCATTCAGATACTGGCGCGCAAAGGTATAACGATAACGGCACATATAAGCAGCTGTGCAGGAATTGATGACGAGCGGTTCAATCCACAGGCAATAGATGCATCACTGTTGGAAAGCTTAAAAAGCAAAACATTCCCAACAATAAATGATTCCCGTGCATCTGATATGGATCGAGCAATACAGGCCGCACATTCACAAGGCGACTCTGTGGGTGGTGTTGTAGAATGTGCCATTACAGGCATACCTGCAGGTATTGGAAACCCTATATACGATGGGGTAGAAAGTGCGATTGCAAAGGTAATATTTGGTGTACCTGCCGTTCGCGGACTTGAGTTTGGTGCTGGATTTAACGCCTGCAGTATGAGGGGTAGTGAACATAACGACAGCTACGCATTAATAGATGGTAAACCTATGCCAATAACAAATAATGCCGGTGGTGTTCTAGGCGGCATAACTACCGGTGCACCGATAATATTCAGAGTTGGGTTTAAGCCTACTCCCTCTATATCGGTAGAGCAACAAACATTAAATCTTAGAAAAGGTGAACAGCAGACTCTTAATGTTCGTGGTAGACACGATCCCTGTATTGTACTGCGTGCAGTGCCAGTAGTTGAGGCTGCCGCTGCGTGTGTACTGCTTGACCTTATACTATCAAGTAGTGATAAGGGGGCGTTATGATAGATAACCATTATAGCGATTTAACCGTAGGATTAATAGGAGAAAAGTTATCACACAGCCACTCCCCGTTAATACATAAACTGCTTGGAAATCCCCACTATCAACTTTTTGAGTTGCAGCCTAATGAACTAGATAACTTTTTTTCGAGCAGAAATTTCCATTCTTTAAATATTACAATTCCATACAAAAAAGACGTAATTAAACACTGTAATACCCTGTCTACTATTGCGAAGCGATGCAACAGTATTAACACGATACTTAACAGAGACGGTAACCTGCACGGCTATAATACCGACTTTATCGGTTTTATTGCAATGCTTAACTTTTATGGCATAGATGTTAAGGGCAGATCATGCGCTGTACTTGGTAGTGGTGGTGCCGGTGGTACGGCAGTAGAGGCACTAAAGGCAGTTGGAGCTAAAAGTGTTGTTACGGTGTCACGCAGTGGTGAGTATAACTATAATAATATTGAACGTATTGAAGATATAGATATAGTCATAAATTCTACACCCGTAGGACTTATGGGGCGCACCGATGATATGCCGGTAGATCTTGCATCATTTAAACGTTTAGAGGCTGTTGTGGATTTAATTGCAAACCCCTACCGTACCGAGATTGTAAGTCGTGCCGCTAACCTTGGCTTAAAGGCCGCAGGTGGCGACTGTATGTTATTTGCACAGGCTGTTGCGGCCTTTGCACTTTTCTTCGATACCCCAATAAGTTTTTCAGAGTTTGGCAAAAGATATGCCGAGTATCGCAGATTGGCCGGAAATATTGTTCTTATAGGTATGCCGGGTAGTGGTAAAAACACAGTTGGCAGACTTATAGCGCAAAAGTTATCTATGAAGATGATAGATACTGATGAGATAATATCGCAAAAGGTAGGATTGACCATACCAAAAATTTTCGAAAAATATGGCGAAAAATATTTTAGGGATATTGAATCGGAGGTTGTAGCCGAAGCTTGTGAGGAGCGTGGAGCAATTATTATAACCGGTGGCGGGGTGATAGAACGCAGCCAAAACCGTGCAAGGCTACGCCGTGCCGGCATGGTTTTCGAAGTTATAAGGCCTCTTAGTGAACTTAGTAGCAGGGGTAGGCCTGTGTCGCTACGAGATGGTGTTGAGGCCATCTACGAGAGGCGCAAGCCCTTGTATAGTGATTGTAGAGATTATGCTATAGACAACAAAACACCGCAACAACGTTGCGATGCTATTGTCCAAAAATTTTACGATGATTGTGTTAACACTACTATCAATCTAGGCGAATTTGCAAAGCTTGTATAATGCAAGTATATACCCATCAGTGCCCATCCCGGTAATTTGCCCCATGCAGGCCGGTGCAGTAATAGATTTTTTACGAAACTCTTCCCTTATATAAACGTTGGAGATATGCACCTCTATTGTTGGCAAGTTTGCAGTTTTTATTGCATCCCTTATTGCTACCGAGGTATGTGTATAAGCAGCAGGGTTTATTATGATAGAATCATACCCTTTTTGTTGTGCATCGTTTATTGCACTACAAAGCTCACCCTCATTGTCGCTTACAAAAAAAGAGACCTGTGCCGAAAGGGCATCGGCCTCTTTTTTTATTCTATTACATACATCATCCAATGTTTCGCTACCATATACCCCCGGCTCACGTGTTCCGAGTTTTCTTAGGTTTGGACCGTTTACTACTAAAATGTTTTTCATAATCAACTTATCACCAAGGATTCTTTTTGAGTGTTGGAAACTATTGCAACATAGGATTTACCTGTCGCTACCGATATACTCTCACCGGCATTGTTAAACAAGATCAACTGGTCATCCGGGTATCCCTTCTGCCATGTAATTTCTTCATACCTGCCGTTGGTTATATAAACCCCCTCACCCTGTGTTAACACAAAGTTAAGAGTGACATTATCACTCTGCTTTGTTATATCACAAAACAGTATAATAACATTATTAAAAGTCACGGGCTTTTGCTCTATACTATCTGTCTGCAGGGCTCCGGAAATATATTTGTCATAGCTCTGTGTTGTACTGTTATAGTGCAGTTCACCGGTTGTTACCGAAGAAAATGCAAAGCTAATTGTAGATTCTGCCGTACCCTCAAAATTATCACTAACATCGGCACCATCTTCAGCAAAATAAAATAACGGATTATAGCCACCGGTTGGCGATATTAGGTTTGTGGTAATTCCTGTTGTAATAAGTCCGGTATTCGTGTACCAAGAATACTCGTTTCCCTTTTCGTATGATCGTGGAAGATCAAAGCTAAAGGCAGTAGTCCCTAGATACATTCCATCTAAGTTTTGATAACCATAATAGTTTAGCAAATTTTCCGCATATATATCAGAGTCTATATTAACAAGAACTGCATTCTGCGCCATTGCAATCTCAGCAAACTGGCGGCTAAGGGAAGTTATTGGTCCGGCTGCAACTATAGCGTTAGGGTCAGAGTATAGCGCCATGTAGTTAGTATACCCTGCTAACGTTTCCATCTCATAGATAACATCTGCAGCAGCTATCCCTGTCTGCGGAACTGCCTTAGGATTGTTATTTATCATCAGTGCTATTGGCCTTGTCCCCTCTGCCTGGCCTTCGATAGGTGCTAGCCCTGTTAATGGGTTAATATCATGCTGTGCTATATCAGGGGTCTCAAGTGAGGCAGCAGCCTCAACCTGTGGCATAACCGGTTGTGAGATAGAGCTACTGTCTGATTTCTCACCACAGGATACGGCAAGACACAGCACCGCCGAAAGCAATACTGCTTTTAGTGTTATGCTGTGTCTTGTTTTTTTCATAATTTATTCTTCATCCGCGTCTGATTCGTTCGCTGCCGCATCGGCATCTGCATTAGCATCTGCATCAAGGGCTGTATCACTGTCGATGCCGCTAATCTGGAAGGTGGAGTCATGCATACCAAGATCTACTACAGCAATATATGATTGTCCTACGTTTAATAGAACCGGTGTCTCGCTGCCATCCGCTGTGTATATCTGTAGTGGATCTGTTGGGCCACCTTTACGCCATCTAATTTCCTGGTACTGGCCACCATATAGGTAGTATCCTACACCGCCGCTACCAAGGTCAATCTCTACAATACCGCTTGTACCATCACCATGTGGAACAATAGATGTAAACAGTACTAAAACATTCTCATATGCAAAAGGCTCGCCGTTGTTTTCATCTACTAGCTTAATACCAAACTGGCTCTTTTCATACTGGTTTGTTGTAGCGTTGTACTCAAAGTAACCATCGTATGATCCGGAGAACTTCCAGCTAACCTGTAGTGCGCTACCGCCTGTAGGAAGTACTGGATCTTCGTTATAGTTTACAAAACCGTGAAGTGTAATAGGTGCAGGGGGTGCACCGGCTGTTTCGTACTTATCCTTCTCAAGCTCGGCCACTAACAGCTCTGCGTTGGAGTACTCTGTCTCATCGGTTGAGTAACCGGGACGGCTACGACGATAGACAGCACCACCTGGGTTAACGTCACCGTTAGACCAGTCAAGAACATTTAGCATCTCAAGTGCAGGTGTACTTCCACCATCATGTAGATAGATAGCATTTAGCGGTGCCATAAACTGAATATGTCCGTGACGTGCACTACGTATCGGTCCAATTTCAGGAATTTGGGTATAGTCATCATATACTAGCATATAGCGGGTAATTCCACCCTCTGTAACCATTTCATAACATACCGAGGCCTCGCTAACGCCGGAGTGAGGTAGTCCATCTACACGGTTATTAACCATAACTGCCAACACGCGCTGATCGATAGGGTAGTCAGCATCTTTTTCTTCACCTGTTAAAGGGCTTGGATAGTATGGTTCCGGCTCTGGTTCCGGTTCCGGTTCTGGCTCTGGTTCACTTTCAGGCTGTGCTGTTGAGGTCGGCTGTGCTGTTGAGGTCGGTGCCTCATCGCTACATGCGGCAAAGGTTGTAGCCATTACCACTACACAAAGTATAAGTAACAATACTCTTTTCATTAAATTTCTCCTCTTAAATTATTTTGATATCTCAAATTCTGCAAATGTTGCAAAATGGGATAAGTCCACCATCGCTACATAGGTGTTTCCTGGATTTATCTCTACCGAACGTTCCACACCATCACTGCTCACAATACGAAGTGGCTGCTCCGGTGCACCCTTTAGCCAACGAACATGTTCGTATCCACCATTTGTAAAGTAATACCCTACACCGCCAAAGTTATACTGCACATCTGCCAGTATACCGTCGGGATAGGTAGAAACGGTAGTGAAAAGTATTAATACGTTTTTAAACGAAAGTTGCTCGCCGGTATTGGCATCAATCTGTGGTTCACCGTAGATTGATTTTTCATATTTACCTATATCAGCATTATATTCAAAACTTGAAGTTGAATAATCACTAAATTTCACATTAAAATTTTCTGCCGTAAGTTTTGGGGTTCGTTCCTCATCCGGAGGCAAAAAATCAAAAACAGGACTAGGCTGTTCTAAAACGTTAGCATCTAAGTTGTATTCGTCCACCGCCCTTTCTAATGTTTCACCATCGGTAAACCAACAGTGCTCATCTACATCTGTTCTTTCCTGTGATAGCAGTTCTGCTCTCTCCTCATCAAACCAGATAGCTTCAGAAAATATCATTCCATCAATATCTCTATTGGCATAGTGATAGATATCTAGCATATTATCTGCCGGTGCGCTAGAACCAATATGCAGATATAACGGTTGATAGGATAACATAAGCTGTATATGTTGATCCCGTGCACTGCGAACCGGGCCGATTGTAGGAAGGTCAAATCCTTGTGAGAATATTGCCATCAACCTTGTGATTCCACCCTCAGTGACTATCTCGTAGATAATATCAGCCTCACTTAATCCTTTTTGAGGTAGTGATTGTTGAACATTGTTAACCATTATTGATATAGGTCGCATATCGTCCCTAAACGCATCATCCTTAAGCTCACCGGTAAAGGGATTTATTAAATCCTGCGATACCTCGGTGGGTTGCTCCGGTTGAGTTGTTTCGCTTTGTGGTTGTGCTACATCCGTCGGTTCTTCCAGTGAGTTGTCGATCGATGTCGAGTTTATCGCACTTGAGGACATGCCGTCGCTTTCCGGCTGCTGTGAACAGGCGGAAAACAATATCAAAATGGACAACAAAGACACAAAAACTTTGTATGAATTTCTACTCAAATTACTATCACTTTTATAGGTATCACTCCTTTAATTTTACCACATATAGTATTTTTTGTCAATATAAGTAATATATACACATTGGTAGTTAAAGCTACAATTAGTTCTTTGCAGAGCCACCAAATTTTGTGAACATTTTCATCACTTCGGCTGCAAGAATTTTATTTTTGTCGGATTTTAGCTCCGGATCCTGTTCTAGGATCACCTGCGCTACCTGTGTGCTTTTTTCAAGCATCGTAACATCCTGCGCAAGACTTGCAACCGAAAGCGGTGGCAGACCATGTTGTTCACTACCAAAAAAATTACCGGGACCTCTCGTTTCAAGGTCAAACTTTGCAAGTTCATACCCATCCTCGGTGTTAACTACACGATTAAGGCGCTCAAGCGTCTGTTCGCTTTTACTATCACTGATTAAAAAGCACCAGCTTTCTTCACTACCACGCCCTACCCTACCTCTAAGCTGATGTAGTGTTGCAAGGCCAAACTGCTCTGCATTTTCTATAACCATCACGGTTGCATTGGGGACGTCAACACCGACCTCCACGACAGTGGTTGTACAAAGAATATCTATATCCCCCTGTGAGAATCCAGCCATTATCTGCGCTTTTTCTGCTGCAGACTGTCTACCGTGTAGCAAACCAATACGCCTAGCTGGCAAAAGCTGTTTTGCTACATCATTATAGTATCCCTCAACATCCTGTAAGCCTGTATCGCTCTCGTCAATTACAGGACAAACTATATACACCTGCCGTCCCTTCTCTATCTCGTCGTTCAAAAAACCAAACATTCGACCTCTTTTATCACTGCCTGTATGGCGTGTTTTAATCGGAATTCTACCTTTTGGTAGTTCGTCAAGAATCGATATGTCAAGTTCCCCATAAATAAGTAGCGCAAGGGTGCGTGGTATTGGAGTTGCACTCATTACCAACACATGCGGATTATCAGCCTTTGCAAAAAGCTTCGATCGCTGTTTAACACCAAAGCGATGCTGTTCGTCTACTACACAAAGCCCAAGTCGCAAAAACTCTACCGGTTCGGATAGAACGGCAGACGTAGCCACAAGCACACAAGGCTTTTCATCTTTTAGACGTGCCAGAAGCTGCTTTCGTTCCTTCCCCTTTACACTACCACTTAACACTAGTACATCTATTCCGGTTCCGTCAAGTAATCTTGAGAGCGTTTTATGGTGCTGAGTACACAACAGTTCAGTGGGTGCCATCAATGCAGTCTTATATCCATTATTCGCTGCAAAGTATGCAGCAGCGGCAGCAACTACAGTTTTACCGCTACCAACATCCCCCTGCAAAAGTCTATTTTGAGGTGTGGTTTTTTGCAGATCTTTGGTTATCTCTTTTATCGCCCTTAGTTGTGCATTGGTAGGCTCAAACGGCAGCAGATCATAAAAAGGCTGTAGATCGGTGTGGCTCATCGCAGCACAACTTACCCTTTTATCGGCCTCCTTTAGCTTAGCGAGCCCAAGTTGCAGGCACAAAAGTTCATCAAACACCAGTCGTTGCTTTGCAGACTCAGCATCGGCTAAACTCCTCGGAAAATGTATCGCTTTTACTGCATCATGCCTACCCATAAGCTGTTGTTTTTCGGTTATATCAGGTGACAATAGCTCCAAGATAAGCTGTTTTGAATAGTCCTTTATTGCAGTTGCGACCAGTTTAGATAGGTACTTTGAGCTAATGCCAGCTGTCATTGGATATATTGGCGACATTGCAACAGCATCATATGGCGATAGGTACCCAGGTGATATCATTGATTTTTTTAAAAACCCGCTCTGTGTCACTCTGCCATGAAAAAGGTACTCCTCCCCCTCTTTCAATGTCTCGTAGCTATAGCGATTATTAAAATATATTATCTCTATATCTGCGCTATCATCGACCGCATCTATCTTATAAAGGATACGCCCGCCGGCAATTCTGCGTGGCGGGTGTTTTCGTTGTATTGATAGTCGAAGTACAAGGTTCTTATCACTAGTTGCATCAAAAACCTTGGTTACATCGGTAAAGTCGATATAACTCCTCGGATAGTGGCATAGGAGATCGTAGATTGTCTCTACCCCTAGTTTTTTAAGCTTAGCCGCACTCTTCTCCCCTACACCTTTTAAATATTTTACATCCATTACTCTACCGAAACGATATAATAATATACCGGTTGCCCACCCATTATAAGGCTGGACTCAACTGATTTCGGCAGTTTTTCTGTTATTGTTTTAAAGACCTCGTTTGCCTCATCTTCAGATACGTCAGACCCTGCAATAAGGGTAAAGAAATTACTATGCTTATTGATCATACCCTTTACGAGTTTGTAAAGAGTCGCCGGAACCTCGTTTCCAACATGGCTCAATCTCCCATTTTCAAGGGCTAGTATTTCACCTTTTTTTATTTTATGCCCGTCGAAGTCGCTATCCCTTGCAGCAAATGTAATCTGCCCGGTTGAAACCGCCTCTGCAGCAATTGTCATGTCGGTAGCATTCTGTTCTACACCGGCTTCGGGATCAAAGGACAACAGTGTTGCTATTCCTTGCGGTATAGAGCGTGTCGGCAACACTACAAGATTACGGTCTGCAAGTTTTTTCGCCTGTTCAGCAGCAAGAATAATGTTTTTATTATTAGGTAAAATAAATACATTTTTAGCCGGCACGGAATGTGCAGCGCCTAGAATATCATCGGTGGATGGATTCATTGTCTGCCCGCCTGTTACTACCGCATCAACACCAAACTCGGCAAAAAGATTCTTAAGTCCTTCACCCGCTGCAACTGCAACAAAACCGTACTCACACTCCGGATCAACGGCTATATATTTAAACTTAGCATTTTCATCCATCTCGGATTTCACCTGCTTTGCTAAACCTTTACCCTGCTGTTGGCGACTCTCATACTGTTCGCTCATATTCTCAATTTTAATGCGTGTAAGGGTACCACTCTCTATGGCACGACTCAATGCCTTACCTGGATCATCGGTATGAACATGCACCTTAATAATATCATCATCCTCAACAACAACAATACTATCACCGATTGTGCCAAGGAAAGCACGAAGTTTTTCGGCTGATGCATCCATCTCTTTGTTGATAATAAATTCAGTACAGTATCCAAAATCGCTCTCTTCAAACAGTTCATCAGCAAAAACACCTTTACCTACAACAGTTGAAGCTTTTTTTTGTTCCTTTGCCTCCGGCATGCAAAAGCCTTCTCCGGTTACAACCTGCCTCATGCCTTCAAAAATAAGGGTAAGACCTTTACCACCAGCATCTACAACACCAGCCTTTTTTAGCACCGGTAGTTGCTCTGGTGTTTCTTCAAGCGCCTCGTTTGCATAGCTGCACAACTCACAAAATAGTTCAGCTAAGTCTGTTGTCTCGCTAACCTCAAGCCTTTCGCTTGTAACCCTTGCTACAGTTAGCATAGTCCCCTCGGTAGGTTTCATTACCGCCTTATACGCAGCAGCAACGCCGGATGATAGAGCAAGCTTTAAATCCTCTATTGTCATTACGGTCTTTCCGGAAAGCGCCTTTGAAAAGCCCCTAAAAAGTAGCGACAATATAACACCGGAGTTGCCACGTGCCCCCCTTAGCATAGCCGAGGCAGCAACCTTAGAGACCTCCTCAACGGTACACCCCTCCGAAAGAGTTTCCAACTCTCTCGATGCAGCCGAGACGGTCATACTCATGTTTGTTCCCGTGTCGCCGTCCGGCACCGGAAAAACATTAAGTTCATCTACCTCACTTCTTTGATTCTGTATGCAGTTAGCACCGGATACCATCGCCCGAAGTAATACCTGCCCATTAATCTCTGTCATTATTGTGAATATCCTTTCTTTATAGACACTATTCGTCTTTAACATTCTCTACTACAACATTTACCTGTTCTACCCTAAGTTCGGTTGCCTGTTCCACCGTGTACCGAACCTTATTAATTATACTCTTTACTATGGCAGAAATATTTAGTCCGTACATTACAATGATGTGTAGTTCAATAAAAAGTTTTCCATCCGACTCAACTACTCGCACCCCTTTATCGGTGTGCTTTTTACCAAAGACTATCCCTTTAAGGGTGTCGCCGGTGTCGGCATCAGCCATCTCAACAACACCAAAACAGCTCTGTGCAGCCATTGCAGCAAGTGCTGTTAGGTAGCCTCCGCTAATCTGAATGCTGCCTTTTGAATTGCTTATCTTAATCATAGTCCACCTCAAAAAAACGGTAATAGGGGTTAGAATTATTCGGGGACAGCCCGTTTAACCAATCTTGATAATATACTGTACCCTCCTTAAAAAGTATCGGTACAATTGGTTGATCCTCAATAAAAGCATTGCTGAACGCCTCGTGATTGCCGGTTGATTTCATATCACTATACGCAGCTATAAGTTGCTGTGATGAATAGGCTATGTATCCAGCTGACTGTTCATCGAAAAAGTAAGAAAAATCCATGTTTTGTTGTAATAGTATATCTGCAAGATACAGGTCGTATTCACCCCTTAATAACAGCTCATTAAAATGCAACTCGCCCTGTGCCGCTATAGCTATTAACTTAATACCATATGATGCGAATGCAGATTCAAGCACCGCCACCGTAGCAAGCCTTTCTGCAATATGCGCATTATATAAAAGGGTGTATTCCGAAGCCAAATATCCTACATCCTGAGGGCCTAGTGGGGATGTTAATTCATAAGTGGGGCTTATTATATTGTTGCCGGCAATAGC
>CAYJKW010000005.1:0-37213 GCA_964370765.1 uncultured Oscillospiraceae bacterium | reverse complement strand
TGAATATACGTTCTCAACGATTTCATCTCTTGGAACAACTGCAGCTATAGAGGTTCGTTCTGCTTTTAGAATACCCTGCGGCGAAAACCCTATAAATAACATTTCGGTTGTAGGATAGGTTGCTTTTTGTAATGATGTGTTAGGCACAAACTCGGTAAGATGTGTAGTATCAAACAGTGATATTTGCCCCATGTTAAGCCCATCGGCTAAAGCCTGCTGCTCCGACAATCTTACAAGCTCAATGGTTCGAACGGCTCTATCATCATTTTCATCCCGCAAAACTAAGCTTGTGTCGGTCATTTTGTAGTCACCCGACGACATCGGTTCGCTATCTGCTACCTCCCCTGCCTTAAGTATTGGCATCGTAAGCAAGGATAAAAAGTATGCGTCTGGGTTGTTTAATGTAATATTAACTACATTATCCTCCACCGTTACCGACCTAACATTGCTTAATCTTTGGGAATAGTAGCTACTACCACGGGCAGCATTAATGGATTCTGCTACATCCTGTACCGTTATCGCCGTGGAATCCTCAAATGTATACCCATCTTTAATGTGGATAGAATATAGCCTGTTTTCCTGTAAAGGCACCGCCGTTAATGCAAGCTCAGGTGTTGCCGTAAACTGATCGGTTAACTCAAAAAGTTTTGTATATAACAACCCTGACAGTTGGTGTGTAACCTGTGCATCTGTCAGATACGGATTAGCTCCATGTACCGGATCATATGGCATTCGTACCGTTTGTCGCTGTATATTTTGAGAAAGTAGCTGAGGAGTCACCTCGTTACAGCTACTAAACAACAAAACAACAGCGATCAAAAGAAGTGAAATTTTTATCACCACCCAAGACCGATAGTTATTATATTTTTTACAACAGCCTGTTATCACCTTTTTATTATATAACAAAATAAAAAATTTTGCAACTGTTCATAACCACAGTTGCAAAACAATATTTTTTTCAGCTAATATTCGACATATTTAGTAACATCTTGGCCACATTTTATACATTTACCTTCTAAGCTTAGACCTTCTTCAGCACCCTCTACAACATAATCAATAATGGTCGTTACTGTGCAGTTTGGGCAGTAGGTGCTGTTTAAAAGCATCCTTTTAACATCACTTGATATCTTATTCCACGCCTCCTCCGGCGAATACAGCTCATCAAACCCATCTAGATCATCAGCTTCACTTTCATGGTATTCAGTTTCGTATGACTCTTTAAAGAGCTTTGGAAATTTTTTAAGTTTAAAGTCTACTCGCTCTTTGTTAAACGCTTCAATGTCAAGTTCGGTAAGATCTAACCATTCACAGTACTCTGCATATCCTTCACCCTTGTCTTTGAATGCAGTTGCTATCTCTGCCAGACCATCAACACCTCCACAATCCTCAATGATGCCAAAACCTTCTCCATCCAGTAGTATCGGCAACTCTGATTCAGGCAGATTGCTATCGGTAAATATCTTTTCAAGTTGAAGTGTAATTTGCCAACGATCAGAGTAGTCGTAGTTAAAATACATCCTCTCTCCGACAGAGGAAAGCACTCTGTTTAAGGTTATTTCAAGTGCATTAATGGTAAACATCTTTGGTTCATACTTATAATCATCGAAAAACAGCTCTATCGTAACCTTTCCGCCATTTTTCTCAAGCATATCATATACTTCTTTGTTCTGAACATCCTCCGCTTTGCCACCTGACGTAATATTTAAATTATCAATTACCGGTACCTCAAAGTTAAAGCTATGCCTTCCCTCCATCTCAAAAAGACTCATAACAATATATCCGAGCTTAGCTATATTTACATCACCTAATACCTGAATACGTCTCCATATTTTGGGTTTGTAATCATTAAGCTCCATGACAAACTGGTAGATCGGTTGCACAGCCATACTATACTCCTTCTACTTTTTATTATGCTTCGTACTCTCCTGCTTCTATCTGAGCAATCAGGTCCTCAATCAAGGTCAATAGATCAATATTAACATAAAACGGTAGTGTTTGTCCATCCATAACTACGCCATAGTTGCGCTCGTTAATACGATAGAAAGACATGTTATACGATTCACCGTTAATTTTGTTTATCGTTATCGAATATTCAAGCTCTCCTGCCGCCGGCTCACCCTCAATGACGTTGTCAATAGTTATTGACAGCACTTCAAGGTACACATCCTTTGCGGCATCTTCCTCTATTGATTCTCCGTTTAAAGTAGGCTCCATCCATGTGTCTTCAGAATCATCAGGGTTCTGCATATGGTTAAACACTATTACATCTTCGCTGCTTGGGCTTATAACCTCAAAACTCTCTACATCTTTGATATTGTGTAGCCACAAAATTCCAGTTAATAGTGTCGAATATTCTATCTCTATAAACGGAAATGCGGACACAGGGAATGTGACAACGGAATCAACCCCAGATACAGTTGCATAGTAAAAGCTGTTTGTATCATCGGTAAAATCACCGAGTGTTATTACAAGTTCATCGTTAAGTGTAATACGAGCATAAGGGTTCACCTGCTCATTAGCATTCTCTACCTCTGTTTGATCGCCCTCTTCTGACTCATCCACTAGGTTCGGTATACCATAGATTGTTAGATCCTGTGGGCTATCCTCAACTATTTCATTATAACTAAGATTAGAAAAATATGCAAATACATCTTCAACTAATACAACATCGTTTGCTTCATACAAAAGTGGTTGTGTCAATCTAAATGTTGAACTAAACTCCCCTGCATCTTCCCCTACAAGGCCAATAGCGATAGTTTCGCCCTCGCTGCGCTCTAAACTAAAGCTCGTTATTGCGGTATATTCCTCACCCTGCTCATAGCCAAACACAAGTTTATCCCTAAACTGCCAGCTACCACCTAGCGCAAGCATAGCTGTATCTGCAGGAATTAACCAAACCTCATCACTTCCGGCAAACTTTGCATAATACCCCTCAGAACCGGGAGCCTCATCTCCTATCTCGTATACCGTTTCACCATCAGACTGGACAACGGTAACAATAGCAGATGGATTATCTAAACCATATTCGGAATGCTCACCAACTGCAATCGGTTCACCCTCAACACTTATATAGCGAAGGGAATCCGCTGCCGTTTTCATAGCTACCTGAGAGTATTTCATACCCATATCATCGGATAACGCATATTCTGTTATTATTATATCTTCAGCATTCTCAACACTCTGTGTAGTTTGTGTTGCGAGTATCGAAAAGGAATTCTGAGCCTCAACAGTCACTGATTTAAGATTTTGCTCTTCTACAGCTATAAGCTCTGTTGGCATGACAATAAGCTGATCTTCAACATCTATCGGATCCTGCTGAGTCGGCATTGCCATCAGCAAGATATATGCTACTACCGCAACTATTAAAAGTCCGGCAGCAACAATCAACGCTCTATATTTTTTCATTACCTATTTCTTCTCCTAATGAAAACCAAAATACCAATGGCAAGGAACGCAACCGGAATAAGGATTACAAAAATCACCAAAATTGCTGTTCCGGCACTAGCGGTAACTACCATGGCTACATTTTGAAAATCTATAGCCTCAACCATCACAGCATCGACTGATGGATTGATGTAATCTATAACTGCTGTCAATAGCGTTTTGTTTTGGTATGCCGAGTTATCTATCACAGTGGAGCTAACAAGATCAGGACTTGCAATAAAGACTACATTATGGTAGACAGGCTCATTATCGACATACTGGTAGTCGGTGGTAAGCACCATAAGTGGGAACGGACCCTCCGGATCGCCCGATTGTTTAGTAATATCGTCAATCGTTTCACCCGATAGGAAGTTTTTACCGTATGAACTATCAGCCGACTGCATTAATACAGTGCTTGTACGATAGCCGTTTGACTCATAGGTAACATTAATATCGGTTGTCCCCGGCACTACTACAGCCTCTATTCCACTTTGGATAATCGAGTCTGTTATTTCATGAGATAGTAATTCCGGAATAAACACTGCCGGATTTGGATTTGCTGCACGCTCGGTATCAATGACTATATTTTCACCCGGCTCCGCGCCCCATTCCGAAAGATAGCGGTTAAGCCTTTCAAGTTCGTACATATTCTGTGAATATACAACTATAAGGTTATTGTCTACCTCAAGAGATAGGAATTCATTTAGCTTATTTATCTCCTCCTCGGAGTAATCTGTGGTAGGTGCATTAATAATTAGTGTATTGATATCCTGTGGAATATCCTCGTTAATAAGCGCAATCTCAGACATTTCGTAGCTATTAGAGCTAAATATCGATGTGAAAGATGCATTGTCAACAACTTCTCCATGTCCGGTAATAAATGCAGCTTTAGGAATTTCGTCAGTGGTTACATAATGAAGTGTGGATGCAATAACCTGATCTGCTTGGTATCCTGAGGTGTACTCCTGACCTGATTGATAGTCGTAGGAGGTATCGTAAAGATCATAGATATCAATCACATGATCTCGCTTAGAGCTTTGAACTACTATTGATCCAGAAATTATACTATCTGGATTAGAAAAACTATTTCGGAAGTTAGGGTTTTGCAAAAGGTCTACATACTCAAGTGTTAGCATACCATTCGAGTAGTTAACCATTCTTTTTAGTAGCTCGTTTGCATCAAGGTACCCTTGGTTGGTTTCAACCACCTCTTCGGATAGCATGATGTAAACCGAGACCTGCTCCTCTAAATTTTGCAGCATATCTACCGTTGTATCAGATACGGTGTATATACCATCCACCGTGATATCCATCGAAAGGTTAAACCTGTCCCCTATAGCACCTACCATTAGGTTTACAACAATTACAATAGCAATAAAAATAACAGCAAACAGCACCGAAATACTTCCGTGTTTAAAACGCTTAGAATCTAATAACTTTTTCATTCTTTCTCCCCCCTATGCCCAACGTTTCTTTTCAAGCACACGAGTGGTTAGGAACAAAAACACCACTATTATACTTAAAAAATATACAATGTCGGCAAGTGAAAGCATACCGTTAGTGATATTAGTAAACCTTGAAAAGATTGAAAACCATCCGATTATGTCTTGTACAATTGGTATATAAACTATACCAGCAAATAAATCTAATAAAAACAGTGCAAAAATTATCACATAGCTAAGTACTGCCGCAATGACCTGACTCTCGGTAAGGGACGATACAAAAAGCCCTATAGAAACAAAGGTAGCGATAGCAAGTATAAGCATAAGATAGTTTGCAAACACCTGCCAAGCTGCCGGCTCTCCAAATAAGGAGATAACAAGTGGCACACCAAAGGTTGATGCTATAGCTATTGCAACAACTCCCATAGCTGCAAGGTATTTACCTACTACAATCTCGATGACACTTACAGGACTTGTCAACAATAGTTGATCCGTTTTCAGGCGTGTTTCATCTGATAGAAGCTTCATGGTAAGAAGCGGAACACCTAACATCAACACCGCTACCAACAGGTTAAATAACGACGAAATATCACTAATAGGATTAATGGCAATATTCAGCAAGTAAAACATTAGATATGTTACAAAGGTAAAGGCTGCACAAACAATATAGCCAAGCGGGGAGGTGAAAAAACTACGAAAATCTCTTTTAAATATTGCTAACATTCTATTCCTCCTCCTTTTCCTGTATTTCTACCTCATGTTCCTGAGATTCGGATAATGAAATATCTTTATCCTCCTCAGTGGTAAGTTTAAGGAATATGTCTTCTAACGAAAGGTCTAATGATCCCATAGCCATTATAGGTAGGTTCGCTTTAGCAAGCGCATAGAAAAGACGTTCTCTTACATCTGTATTTTCATCTGCCTCTATATGGAACTCAAATATACCATTCTCACGCTCACCGATGCAGTCTACCTTTTTAATATTATCTGTGGCCTTTATAGCAGATTCTATAGACTTCTCGGCGCCTTTTATCCTTAATGAGAGTCTATGTGCGCCTGTTAGGTTGTTTGATAAATTTTCCGGTGTATTATCTGCAACTATTGCACCGTTGCTAATAACAAGCACCCTTTCACATACCGCCTGAACCTCCGGCAATATATGGCTAGAAAGTATGATTGTTCTCTTTTTGCCAAGACTTTTTATTACGTTACGTATCTCTATAATTTGACGTGGATCAAGTCCAACGGTAGGTTCATCCAGAATAAGGGTTTCAGGGTTTCCAATTAAAGCAGCGGCAAGCCCCACACGTTGCTTATATCCTTTTGATAGGTTTTTTATTATTCTTTTATAAACGTTTTCTAAACCAACCTGCTCACATACATCATTAATATGTCCCTGTCGGTTATCCATCTTTACTTTTTTAAGTTCATAAACAAAATCCAGATACTCCTCAACGGTCATATCAAGGTAAAGCGGTGGTTGCTCCGGTAGGTAACCTATTTTCTTTTTAGCGCCAATTGGATCATCTAAAATATCGACTCCATTAATCTTTACGCTCCCCTCGGTTGCCGAAAGATAGCCGGTTATAATATTCATCGTGGTGCTCTTGCCTGCACCGTTCGGGCCTAAAAAACCAACTATTTCACCATCACCTATAGTGAAGCTTATGTCGGATACAGCTTTTTTGGGACCGTATTTTTTGACAAGATTTGTAACCTCAATCATATCGTCTACAAAACTCCTTACATTTTTGTTCTAAATTAAACACTATGTTAGTTATTTTACTACCTTAACCATAAACAAGTCAACATTTATTTTGTGTTTTTTTCATGAAATTTGCTACTATCATATATTTATAGGTATATTATTTGCTATTCACAGTTGACTAAATAGGATAAATAGAGTATCATAAAAAATAGTGGTTTTGTGATTAAAAAAAACATGGACCACGATATAATATGATTAATTTTTATAGATATAACAATAATGGAAGCGATGAATAGTAAGCTAAAACTCGGTATCGATATAGGATCTACCACCTTAAAGTGCGTTTTGATAAACAGCAATAATGAGGTGCTGTTTTCCTGTTATGAAAGACATCTATCGATGGTGTCAGAAAAACTTACTGTTGCACTAGGTAAGATTGAGGAATTAGTGCCCAATGACACCGAACTTATAATTGCCATATCCGGCTCGGCAGGCATGGGCATTGCCGAGACACTTGGCGTTGATTTTGTGCAGGAAGTTTATGCAACAAAAATTGCAATAGACAACCTTCTTAGCTCTGCCGATGTAGTTATCGAACTAGGGGGCGAAGATGCTAAACTTCTGTTTCTTAACGGTGGTTTAGAGGTTAGGATGAATGGATCTTGCGCTGGAGGCACCGGTGCATTTATTGATCAGATGGCCACGCTGCTACATATTACACCGGGCGAGCTTAACGACCTTGCCAAAAAACATACTAAAATATATTCGGTTGCATCACGGTGTGGTGTTTTTGCTAAATCCGATATACAGCCACTACTTAACCAAGGTGCCGGCAAAGAAGATATTTCGGCAAGTATATTTCATGCAGTCGTTAACCAAACTGTTGCAGGACTTGCACAGGGTAGGGATATAACCGGTAATGTTGTCTATCTTGGCGGACCGCTAACCTTCATGGATCAACTACAACAAAGCTTTGATGAAATCCTTTCAATCAAAGGGGTATGTCCTGAGAATTCTCTTTACTTTGTTGCAATAGGTACAGCAATGCTTGCCGAAAGTAGCTATACAATTTCTCAACTTAAGCAGCTGATTACCAATAATCCAAAATCGAACAATTACGTTAAATCAAAGCCGTTATTTAAAGGCAAGGATCAGTATGATGCATTTTTAGAACGGCATAGCCTTGCTGTGGTTAATCAGATTGATAACCCTAACTACTGTGGTAATGTTTATATAGGTATAGATGCAGGATCAACAACAGTTAAGCTAACTGTAATTACGCAAGATGACGAGCTTTTATTCACAAAATATAGCTCTAACGAAGGAAATCCGGTAAAGCTGATTAAAGGATTCTTAGAGGAATTCTATGCACAGTTCCCATCGGCTGTAGTAAGCGGTGGTGCAGTAACCGGTTACGGCGAGGAGATGATCAAACAGGCCTTTGCGCTGGATTTTGGTATTGTTGAGACAGTTGCACACTTTAAAGCAGCAAAAAAATTCAACAAAGATGTTGATTTTATCATCGATATCGGCGGTCAAGACATGAAGTGCTTCCGTATTAAGAATGGTGCAATAGATGATATCTTCCTAAACGAGGCATGCTCTTCCGGATGCGGATCTTTTTTGCAGAGTTTTGCATCGGTACTTGGCTACAGCACACCGGAATTTGCAAAATTAGGTCTTTTTGCTGATGCACCGGTGGATCTAGGCTCTCGCTGTACTGTTTTTATGAATTCATCTGTAAAACAGGCACAAAAAGATGGTGCTACGGTAGAAAATATTTCGGCTGGTCTTTCAATAAGTGTTGTAAAAAATACTTTATATAAGGTAATACGTGCCGTATCAGCTTCTGAACTTGGTGAAAATATAGTTGTTCAGGGGGGAACCTTTCTAAACGACGCTGTTCTTCGTGCCTTCGAGCTAGAAATTGGTGCTAATGTTATTCGACCAAACATATCTGGTATGATGGGTGCTTATGGGGCAGCGCTTTACGCAAAGGAGCAGACAAAAAAAGAATCTACCGTTTTAACGGCAAATCAGCTTAAGGATTTTAAGCACAGTGTCAAATCAGTTGTATGTCATCGCTGTACAAATAACTGCGCCCTTACAGTAAACTCTTTTAATGACGGAAGAAAATCCATCGGTGGCAACCGTTGCGAAAAACCTGTAGTGGGTGGACATTCTGGAAATGACGAGTATAATCTTTACCACTATAAAACCCAGCTACTATCAGAATATATTAACAAAAAAGTAGAAAACCGTAGGGGGCGCATAGGTATTCCCTTAGTGCTAAACATGTACGAACTATATCCGTTTTGGCACCGCTTTTTTGAGGAATTAGGGTTCGAGCCGGTCTGTAGCGGTTACTCTGACAGAAAATTATATAGCGAAGGACAACACACTATCCCTTCTGACACCGTATGCTTTCCGGCAAAGCTGGTACATGGACATATTGAAAGGTTGTTACCGCTTAATGTTGATGCAATTTTTTATCCTTGTATGAGCTACAACATCGATGAAAAGCGTGGAGATAACCATTATAACTGTCCGGTAGTGGCATACTACCCTGAGGTTGTTCACGCTAATATTCCCTCGGTGGAGAATGTAAAGTATATATATGATTATATTGGTATTCACCGGCCGAAAGATTTTGCGACTAAGATACAGGCAATACTTGCAAAACACTTTGAAAAGATTCCGCTTTCCGATATAAAAAACGCTGTTGCCGCTGCGTTTACAGAAAGAGATTTGTTTATTGAACGTACACGTATAGGGGCGCAGGCGATTATAAACAAAGCACGCGCCGAGTTAAAACCTATAATGGTACTTGCCGGTAGGCCTTATCACCTTGACCCAGAGGTTAATCATGGTATAGATAAGCTTATCTGCTCCTGCGATGTTGCGCTTATTACAGAGGATTCGATATGCCATCTTGGCAAACCGGTAAATGTATCTGTTCTAAATCAATGGACATATCATTCAAGACTTTATGATGCAGCAGGCTATATAGGTAAGCAAAAAGACATGGAGCTGATTCAGCTTGTCTCCTTTGGCTGTGGAGTCGATGCTATTACCACCGATGAGGTACGCTCGATATTACATGCAGATGGTAAAATTTATACCCAGATAAAAATTGACGAGATTACAAATCTTGGCGCAGTTAAGATAAGAGTTCGTAGCCTACTTGCTACAATCGACTAGGAGAGAGATCAAATGCAACCGACAGGTAGAGTAGAATTTACAAAGGAAATGAAACGGAGCTACAAGATACTTGCTCCGGATATGCTACCTATTCATTTTTCCTTTATTAAAAAAATCTTTAATGATTACGGCTATAACATGGAGATACTAAAAAACGTTGGAAAGTCGGTGGTGGATTGTGGTTTAAAGTATGTACACAACGACACCTGCTATCCTGCGCTGCTTGTTATCGGCCAGTTTATAGATGCACTTGAAAGTGGCAAATATGATACCAATCGAGTGGCACTGATGATAACCCAAACCGGCGGCGGTTGCCGCGCCTCCAACTACATACATCTACTACGCAAAGCATTGCAAAAGGCTGGTT
Organism: uncultured Oscillospiraceae bacterium; assembly: GCA_964370765.1. GTDB lineage: Bacteria > Bacillota > Clostridia > Oscillospirales > Ruminococcaceae > CAYJBH01. The sequence continues at coordinate 27,072 of CAYJKW010000005.1, read as the reverse complement.
TTGGACATGTCCCCGTAATATCACTCAATCTTTCTGGCTTGGAAAAAAACTCTGGTTTTAAATTTACACTTGCGATGCTACGAAAAACTCTTGCCGGAATAATATATGGCGATCTTTTAATGCTTCTTAAAAATCAGACAGAACCATATGAATGTGAGGAAGCTGCATCACAAAAAGCTGTTGATTATTGGATTGACAATCTAACAACACAATTTCATAACAAAAAGGGGCTATCATTAACAGATGTCAAAAGGAATCTACTTGACATTGCAGAGCATTTTTCTAAGATAAAGGCTGTACGAACACCTAAAACAAAGGTTGGTATAGTGGGCGAGATATACGTAAAGTATGCCGAAATTGCAAACAACTCCCTTGAAAAATTTCTACTGTCACAAGGGTGCGAGGTAATGGTTCCGGGTCTTATGGGATTTATGCTGTTTAAGCTTGATAATCGTATCGAAGATATTGATCTTTATGGTGGTAGCTTTATTAAACGCTCTATATTAAAACGTGTAATGCAGTACTTTTTAGACCTAGAAAAAGCTATCAATGATTCGGTTAAAGCTTTCCCCATATTCTCCCCCCCGGGAGAGTATTTTCACCTTAAACATCTGGTGGATGGTGTAGTAGGACATGGTAACAAGATGGGTGAAGGCTGGCTGTTGACAGCCGAAATGCTAGAGCTTTGCGAACAGGGATATTCTAATATTGTATGTGCTCAACCTTTTGGTTGCCTTCCAAATCATATTGTAGGTAAAGGTATGATACGAAAGATCCGTTCAATCTTCCCTAGTTCTAACATCGTTTCGGTCGATTATGACCCCGGTGCAACTAAGGTAAATCAGGAGAATCGTATTAAGCTTATGCTTGCTGTTGCAAGAGAGGGTCAGTAGCAAACAAAAGGCTTGCATTAGTACAGCCACTGTGATATAATGCTGATTATTGTGTACCCATAAAAATAATGGATAAAAAAGGAAATCACAAAAAATGGAAACTTATACCCCTAAAGGAATCTGCTCAAAACTTATGACCTATAACATAGTAGACGGGTGCATAACTGATCTGAAAATTGAGCGCGGATGTGATGGCAACAACCAAGCTGTATGTAGGTTAGTAGAAGGACAATCTATAGATAAAATTGTTAAAATGCTTTCCGGAATTGATTGTAATGGTAAAGGCACCTCCTGTGCAGACCAGCTATCTACAGCACTTGCCAGACATCTATAAATCATTAACACTATTTGAAAGAGAGATGAAATGAAAAAATTTACAGCAATACTGCTTGCACTATTATTGGTGTTGTTTACCGGATGTTCCGAGAGTTCCTCCATGCTGGATCCATATGGGTTTGATGCATCAGAGGGTAAGGTTACAGATGCCACTCTTAACGACAACACATATGTATTAAAGGTAGGGGATAAAGGCATTACATTAGACTACTTCTCTGATACAATGATGGTTACCCTTTCTACACTTTCCGGCGGTGATTTTACTATCTTTGATAGCAGTACCGAAGAAGGCAAAGAGTTGTACGAAATTGCAAAGCAATATACTGTTGATTTAATTTTAAGCGAACTTGCAGTAAGAGATATCGTAACAGATTTTAACATCACTCTTACCGAAGAGGATGAGGCTACTCTAAAAGCCGACCTAGCAACTTTTATTGAGCAAAATGGCGGCGAAGAAGCATTTTTACAGGCTGTCGAAGCAAGTGGCGTATCTGCTGAGTATTATAACAACCAGCTATATATGAGCAAGCTAAGCAACCTTATCTATCTACAAACAACCGCTCCAGAATCAGAGTATGCCCCTACTGAAGATGAAGTTAATGAATTTATAAACGAAAACTATAGCCTTGTTAAACATGTACTTGTTGACGAAACATCATTAGAAGGTGCAGTTGACGAGAATGGCGAACCATATGCAGATTTAAAGGCGCTTGCAGATGATGTTGCAGAAAAAGCAAAGAGTGGTGAAGACTTTGATGCACTTGTAGAGAAATATAATACCGACCCAGGTATGGCAAGTAATCCAGATGGCTACTTTTTCACATATGGAGTAATGGTTACCGAGTTTGAAGAGGCTGCATTTTCTATGGAAGCCGGTGACATAAGTGACCCAGTACAGACAGATTTTGGTTATCATATCCTAAGCAAACAGGAGATGAGTGACGAAATTATTGCTACTAACTACACTACAGTAGAGACACAGCTTATAAATAATCAGGTACAGGAACTAATTATAGAAAAATCTGACACCTATGATGTAGCATACACACCACAGTACGATAGCTTGACAATAGAAATTTTATTTCCAGAAATGTTCGGTGGCGTAGCAACCAACTAAAGTAAAGGCCCCATACAGTATTCGCACTGTATGGGGCCTTTAAGTATCTGTCATCAATAATTATGGGACGTATCAATTATTATTGCAATGGTTATTCCCATAATCCTTTTTTGTACATTCCATTTTCGGTTGATGCCTTTAGGAAGGCAACCATTGCCTCACGGTCTTCACGGTATGTTACACCGTACCATTTTGCATTACAGTTTAGAACGGTTACATCGGCAAAGTTTTTTGCTTTCATGTATTCGATTGCAAGTGGTAAAAAGAATTCTCCCTTTAGTTTATCGTTGGAATCATCCTTTAAAAAGTCAACAAAGCCTTCCTCTAACTTTGCAAAGATATCGTCCGAGAATCCGAATATATTCATTGATACGGCAGTATCCTCAGGCAGTGGGTGCCATACGTCATTTTCAATGTATGCAATGTTGCCATCTGGGCGCTTTTCTATTTTTGTTCGCTCTACAATAGAGTTAAGGGTTGAATCTTCATTAACTACACAAACACCTCTGGATACATGACCATTGTCTGTAATCGTATTTTTAAGTAGGTAACCAGCCATACAGTAGTGTGTTACGGCATCACCCCTTTTACGATCTTTCATATAGTCAAATATTGCAGCAAATGCCTCTCTACCATAAAAGTCATCAGCATTTAAAACTGCAAAGTCACCTTTAACAACATCCTTTGCACATAATAGCGCATGTGCAGTACCCCAAGGTTTTGTTCTACCCTCCGGTACACAGAATCCATCAGGCAGATCGTCCATCGCTTGAAAAGCATAGCTAACCTTAACTGTTTTTGCTATTCTGTCACCAATCGTTGATTTAAAATCTTCATGGTGCTCTTTACGGATTATAAAGCATACCTCATCAAATCCTGATTTAACTGCATCAAATACTGAATAATCAATAATAAACTCACCACAAGGTCCTACTGGGTCTAACTGTTTTAACCCACCATATCGCGAACCGAGACCTGCTGCCAAAATCACTAATGTCATCTATTGCACCTCCGATTATATATAATATTTATGAGTAATTCGATCTGTAAACCCTACCTACTCATGTTGGTAAAATTATAACATAAAACTTATTGAAAATCAAATGTATTTATGTTATAATTAATGCAAGCTAATATTTCTTACGGTATATATATAAACATAACAATGAGGGGTTTTTATGTCCGACAAGATAGGTAAAATAGGTGTACTTACAAGTGGTGGTGATGCACCCGGAATGAATGCTGCGGTACGTGCAGTTGTCAGAACTGCATTATCTAAAGGCATACAGGTAATGGGCGTTAAGCATGGTTATAACGGCCTTTTACAAGAAGAAATCTACGAGATGAATGTTCGTAGTGTTTCGGAGATTATTCACCGTGGTGGTACCGTATTGCATACAGCACGCTGTCTTGAGTTTATTAAACTTGCTGGACAGCAACTTGCAGCAGCAAACTGCAGAAAACATGGTATAGATGCCATGGTTATTATTGGCGGTGACGGCTCATTTAGAGGTGCACTTGATTTGTATAGGCAGGGTATTCCCTGTATAGGAATTCCTGCAACAATTGACAATGATATTGGATGTAGTGAATACACAATTGGCTATGATACCGCAATGAATACTGCTATAGAATCCATTGATAAACTTCGCGACACTACACAAAGTCATGATCGTTGCAGCGTTGTTGAGGTTATGGGGCGTAACTGTGGGCATCTTGCACTTAATGTAGGTATAGCTACCGGTGCGTTGTGTGCTCTTATTCCTGAGGTAAAGTACAACCTGCAAAAGGATGTCGTAAACCGTATGCTTTTTGCTAAAGGAACCGGTAAGAAGCACTATATTATTGTTGTAGCCGAGGGTGCTGGTAAGGCATTTTATCTCGCCGAAAAGATACAGCAACTTTCCGGAATTGATAGTCGTGCAACTGTTTTAGGTCATGTACAACGTGGGGGCTCACCCAGCCTTATGGACAGGACTATGTCAACAAGAATGGGATTCCATGCAATAAAAGCTCTCGAAGAGGGCCGTATCAACCGTATTATTGCACTTAAAGGTAGTGATATCGTTGATTATGATATCGAAGAAGCACTAAAGATGAAACAACCCATTGAGCAGCAACTAATAGAGATTGCACAGACAGCAAGCCAATAAGTTTATATAATATTAAAGGGTACAGCCTGTATGGCTGTACCCTTTTTTTTATGCCGTAAAAATGTTATCCCCTATCTTTAATCTTTTACCCGCTGCAAAAGCTGTGCCCTCCATCATTTTTTTTCCCTGTGGCTGTATTGCTTTAAGTATTAACGAACCTTTACCACAGGCTACTATTAATGGTTTAAGGCTAAGCACCTCACCTGTTTTACCGCCTTGTGGCGATGGTTCACTCTCACAGATTCCGCAAATCGTGTCACACAATTTAATCGGTGCCATCATAAATGGATAAACCCCTCTTGCAATATTGTGGATTTTCTCTGCATCCATGGCCAAGTCGCAGGCGAGTTCTGTTTTTACTATGGGGGGTGCAAGTGTTGCTTCCTCGTCATTTTGTACTGTATAAACCGCTGTTCCTTTTTCTATATCCTCTATTGTTTTTAAAAGCAACGGTATTCCAACCTGTTCCATCTTTTTGAATATGTCACCGGCATTGTCGGTTAATGCTATATCAAAGCTTGCAGTCGATATTATGTCCCCTGTATCAAGCCCTTCATCTATCTGCATTATGGTAACACCGCTTTTGCTATCCCCATTCATTAATGCTCGCTGTATCGGTGCCGCACCGCGATATTTGGGAAGTAGTGAAACATGTAGATTTATCGTACCGTATCGAGGCAACTCGATTATCTCTTTTGGCAGTATCTTTCCATATGCAACTACTACAATAATGTCAGGCGCATATTCCTTTAACCTTGCAAGCTCGGTTCCATCCCTCATGTTTCGAGGCTCTACACACTCTATCCCAAGCTCTTCAGCCTTGTTTGCAACAGGTGTTGCAGTAACTATCTGTTTTCTGCCAACCGGTCGGCGTTCTTTGGTATAGCATGCAACAACATCATGCCCTGCTGCAACTACAGCACCAACTGATTCAGCGGCAAGGGGTGGTGTGCCCATAAAAACTATCTTCACTCTTTAGCCTCATCATTTCCTACCATCTGCTCTAACTGATCCTCTGTATAAAGGCTATCCGCATTCTCGGCTATGGTGATGCCATCAAGGTGGTTAATCTCATGGCAGCATGCCCTTGCAAGCATGTCCTGTGCTTCCAGTGTGAAGGTATTGCCAAGTCGATCTTCAGCCTCTACCACAACCATCTGTGGCCTTGTTATGCTACCATGAAGTCCCGGAAAAGACAGGCAACCCTCATACCTTGTTACCTCACCTTTACTGCTTAGAATCCTAGGGTTTACCATCTCAATTACTTCAAACTCCACCTCATCGGTTTCGTCAACAAGATATTCGTCAATTACAACACACACCCTACGCAATACACCAATTTGCGGTGCCGCAAGCCCTAACCCGCCGGCATCAATTACAGTGTCGGTCAGGTCGTCCAATAAGGTGTGTAACCTATTATTATACTCGGTTATTGGCCTTGCTTTCTTTTTTAATGTTACATCACCATCCTGCAAAATGTTTCTAAGTGCCATGCTGTCTACTCCTCCAATGCATTAAAGTCTATATAAATTGATACTCCGCTATCCGCCCTGTCGTCGGCTATCTGTAAAAGAACACTACGTAAAAAGTCACGAAAGTTTTTAGAGTTGCGACATTTGACCGTTAATTTAACCCTGTTTTTTCCTGCAACCGTTGCAATAGTATAGCTTGCCGGACCGAGAATTCTAAGCGGAATATTCCTGTTTTGTGGTAGTCGATGAAATCGTTGCATTATTGATTTAAAATTTTGTGCTGTGGCAACCGCCTTGCTTTCCGATGTCGATACAAAACTAATCATAACAAGACTACAAAATGGCGGATAAAGTCCAAGCTCTCTAAGTTGCAACTCTTTTTGGTAAAAGGTCTTATAATCCTGCTTCGCAGCAAGTTGCAAAACCCAGTTGTCGGGATTATGAGTTTCGATAACTGCTTTTCCCTCACCTGTATGCCGGCCACTTCTTCCAACCACCTGTGTTACAAGTGAAAATACATTTTCATACGTTCGGTAGGAGTCGGCATACAGCATACTATCTATTGACAATACACCCACAAGAGTAACCTTTTCAAAGTCTAACCCCTTTGCAACCATCTGGGTACCTACCATAATGTCGGATTTGTGTTCACCAAATTCCGACAAAAGTTCTTTGTGAGAATTTTTAGCAGCGACCGAGTCGGTATCCATGCGCAGTATGCCAGTAGAGGGAAAGCGAATAGCAAGTTCCTGCTCGATATGTTCCGTTCCAAAACCCGAATAACTTATATCCCCGCCACAATGGCTGCACTTTGCATGCTCTGCAGTCTCTGTCGCTCCGCAATAGTGGCATAGCAGCCGACCCTTACTCCGATGCAACACCATGGGTACCGAGCAACTTCCACAGGTTTTCGCCTCCCTGCAATCGTTGCATATACCTACAGTCCGATAGCCTCTTCGGTTTAATAATAGTATGGATTGTTTGCCATTTTTTATGTTTTTTTCTATTTCGTTGGCAAGGTAGCAGCTTATCGAGGATACATTTCCCGCCTCCCGCAAGCTGTTTAGATCGTAGAGTTCTGCTTTTGGTAACGGAAGATTGTTATATCTTGAATGAAGTTCGAATAGATGAAATATCCCATTTTGCGCATAGTAGTAGCTTGAAATTGACGGTGTTGCCGAGGCTAACAGTAGTAGTGCTTTATTTTCCTTGGCAATATAAGATGCAACCGATATTGCAGAAAATCTTGGTGTTTGGTCACTCCGATAGCTACTGTCCTGTTCTTCATCAATAATTATTAGCCCAAGGTTGTTCATTGGTGCAAATACAGCTGTTCTTGTACCGATAACAATTTTGTATTTCCCTTCGGCAATACCGGTATAGTAACCTGCACGCTCCCCGCCTGAAAGCCCTGAATGAATCAATGCAACTCCACCGGTAAAAAGCTCTATCATACGCTGCGCCATCTGTGTGGCAAGCGATATCTCGGGTAATAATAGTAACGTGGCTTTTCCTGCGGTTACCACCTGCTCTATAAGTTTTATAAAGATAGCTGTTTTACCGCTTGCCGTAACACCATATAGTAGCGCCGGCTTTTTATCCGGTATATCAGCAAGAGGGCTTATCTTTTCATAAATATCTTGTTGCTCTGCGGTTAGTATTATCTGCTCTTTTAACTCCGGAGATGTTGTTACAACCGGCTTTGGATCACGCTTTTTTCTTCTTACAAGGTTGTACTCTCCTTTTTTACACTCCACCTTATAAAGGTATGGAAGAGGTATAACAACTCTTACTGCATCAAAAAAGCCGCAAAGATACTGCTCCTTAACAAATTCGCAAAGCTTTATCTGCTGCTTTGTTAGTGCATGAGCGCAATCGGCTACCGCCATAACCGACTTTAATTTTTCACCCTCCCCCTGTTCAAGGTCAAGTATAATCCCAAGTCTTGGGCGATCACCCCTGCCGAACGGCACCATACAAAAACAACCTACCTTTGCAGTATGCTCCGACATTAGGTAGCTATAGGGTTTATCAAAACGATGGGTAGCCCCCTCGACAGCCACTAAGCAAATATTTTTAGGCATTTATATCCTTAACAGTTTTATGAATAACCGTTAACAACTCATCAGCGCAACGATCAATCGTGTCGTTAATTGCCACATAATCATATTCTTTTGCATATTTCATCTCTTCGAGCGAGCGATTTAATCTTGCCTCGATACTCTCATCGCTATCAGTCCCCCTTGCAGTAAGGCGGGAGCGTAGCTCCTCAAAGGAGGGCGCATGAATAAACAGCAGTAACGAATCATCTCGCATTAGCTTTTTTACCTGCATTCCACCCTGTACCTCTATTACAAGTAACACCACATCACCTGCAGCCAGCCTATCGTCAATCTCCTTTTTCGGAGTACCATAGTAGTTGCCGACATAAAAGGTATGTTCCAACATTTCGCCTTTTTCTATACGAGATTTAAATTCATCGACCGACAGATAATAGTAATCTGCACCATGTTTTTCGCCTTCCCTCGGTGCACGTGTTGTAGCAGAAACAGATTGCCTAATGCTTGGATCCTTTTGCAACATGTTATCAACCAGACTGTCCTTGCCACTGCCGGAAGGTCCGGATAGCACCACCAACAAACCTTTTTTACTCATAATATTGCCTTTCTTTCAAGCTCTGCTCTATGTATAGATAAAATGAATAATAGCTTTAACTATCGGTTTTTACCGCCAACCCCTCTATACGATTAATAATAGTATCTATCGCAAGTCCGGATAGAATCACATGGTTACTATCGGTAACAATAACCGCCTTTGTTTTTCGTCCAAACGTTGCATCAACAAGTCGCCCCTGTTCCCTTGCATCGGAAATTAAGCGCTTAATCGGAGCGGAGTCCGGTGCGGTCACCGATATTATTCGATCTGAAATAATATGATTACCAAAACCAATATTTAAAAGCTGCATACTACTCTACATTCTGAATTTGTTCACGTATCTTTTCAATCTGTGATTTCATGTCTACTACTAACATGGTTATATCACTATCAGATATTTTTGATCCGATAGTGTTTACTTCACGATTTAGTTCCTGTGTTAAAAAGTCAAGTTTTCTACCTGCCGGCTCTTTTCCTTGCATAATGTCCAGATACTGCTTTACATGTGAAGATACTCTTACCGTCTCTTCTGTTACCGATGTTTTATCGGCAAAGATAGCAGCCTCAGTTACAAGTCTTGATTCCTCAATGTTGTTATCACTTAACAGGTTTCTAAGTCTTGAATAAAGCTTGTCATAGTACTCCTGCTTACGAACAGTATCACCAAGTTCTATTCTTTTTGATGTTTCAGAGATTATTTTTAGTCGCGAGCTTATGTCGCCAAAAAGCTTTTCGCCCTCTATTTTTCTCATTTTACAAAGCTCGTTAAGTGCGGGTTTTAATATCTCAACTACATCATTAAATAGTGCTTCCTCATCACAACCCTCGCGCTCCACCACAAATATCTCCGGTAGCCTAATAAAGGACGATGCGGTTACATCGTTTGTTATCTCAAGCTCATTACAGATAATTTCGAATGCTTTGCAATAACTTTTGGCAAGCGGAATATTGGGCCGTACTACCGTGTCCGACACCTCAAGAGCCTGTACAAACACGCTAACATCAACCTTACCACGTGAAATATATTGTGATACAAGTGCCTTTACCTTCTCTTCCATAAAGGCAAGGTTGCGTTGGATTCTGCTATTAAACTCAAAATAACGATGATTAACCGATCGAACCTCTACCGTAATCAACCGCCCGTTAACAACTTTACTGCAACGCCCAAACCCTGTCATTGAATTAATCATACTGTCACATCTTTCTTTTTTATAATTACGAATAATTTTTCGCTTTTTTCATTAATCCAATGATATCACTTAAAAACTTTAGATAAAGGATAGTACTGAATCGGTAACCTCACGGCTTCCGACAGTTGCCTCACCCGGCTTTGCAATGTCTGCGGTACGTAGGCCGGCCTTTAATGTTTTAGAAACGGCTTCGTTAACTACGGCAGCCTCCGACTCTAGCCCAAAGGAATATTTAAGCATCATGCCTACCGATAAAATTGTTGCAAGTGGGTTTGCTATACCTTTACCTGCAATATCCGGTGCCGATCCATGAATCGGCTCATAAAGGCCATTTTTAGTAGTCCCAAGTGAGGATGATGGCAACATACCGATAGAACCGGTAACCATAGATGCCTCATCAGATAGAATATCACCAAACATATTCTCGGTAACAATAACATCAAACTGACGTGGATTCCTTACAAGTTGCATAGCACAGTTATCAACAAGCATATCCGAATACTCTACATCGGGATAATCTTTTGCTACACGGTGGGCAACCTCACGCCAAAGGCGGCTGGATTCCAACACGTTTGCCTTATCTACCGAACAAAGTTTTTTATTTCTTACCATAGCCATATCAAACGCTACACGTACAATACGCTCTACCTCTTTTTCGCTGTATATCATGGTATCATAGGCAGCCTCACCCATCTCGCCACCATCTTTACGCCCACGCTCACCAAAATATGCACCACCGATAAGCTCTCTTACAACTACAAAGTCAAGTCCACCTTCGGTTAGCTCCGGCTTTAGCGGGCAGGCCTCACGTAGCTCATCAAAAAGCACTGCTGGGCGAATATTCGCAAAAAGGCCCATAGCACTTCTAATGCCAAGCAGTGCACGCTCGGGGCGCATATTTCCGGGTAGAGTATCCCATTTAGGGCCGCCAACCGCTCCTAATAGAACACTGTCTGCGGCAAGGCAGGCATCTATAGAGCTCTGTGGTAACGGCTCACCCTGATTGTCAATTGCAACACCACCAGCCTCTACCTCTGTGTAGCTAAAACTGTGTCCAAATTTCTCGCCAATTTTATCGAGAACACGCACAGCCTCGTTTACTATTTCCGGGCCGATACCATCGCCCTTAATCAATGCAATCTTAAAGTCCATTTCTACTCCTATTTAATTGATTCTAGTAATCCGCCTTTATCCTTTATGTTACGCACAAACTCCGGTAACGGTGATGTTTTAAACTCTGCCCCTGTTGTAATGTTTTTAATTACGCCGTTTATAACATCTACAGTAACATCATCCCCTGCCGATATACCCTGTACCGCCTCAGGACATTCAACAATATTAAGTCCGATATTAATTGCGTTCCTGTAAAAAATTCTTGCAAAGGTATTAGCAATAACACAGTCTACACCACAAGTTTTAATTACAAGCGGTGCATGCTCACGAGAGGAGCCGCAACCAAAGTTATCGGTAGCTACGATAATATCCCCTACCTTTACCTTTTTTACAAATTCTGCATCAATATCCTCCATAGCGTGCTGTGCAAGCTCCTGTGCATCGCTGGAATTTAGATAACGTGCAGGTATGATTACATCGGTGTCCACATTCGCACCGTATTTGAATACTGTTCCCATTGTAAATGATCCTTTCCTGTTTTTATTATATTACGGCTGAGCTATATAGCCCTTGATTGCAGATGCTGCTGCCACTGCCGGAGATGCAAGGTAAACCTCACTTTCAGGGTGACCCATACGACCTACAAAGTTACGATTTGTTGTTGCTACTGCACGCTCGCCCTTAGCAAGAATACCCATGTGACCGCCAAGGCAGGGACCACAGGTAGGGGCGGATATTGCACAGCCTGCATCTAGGAATACATCAAAATATCCAGCTTTCATTGCATCACGATAAATTTTCTGTGTTGCAGGTATAACTATACATCTAACACCACTTGCAACCTTTTGTCCTTTAAGAACCTCTGCTGCGACCTCAAGGTCGGAAAGACGCCCGTTTGTACAGGAACCGATAACAACCTGGTCAATATCAACACGACCGGCCTCCTCTACCGTCTTTGTGTTTTCCGGTAGGTGTGGGAATGCAACGGTTGGCTTTAGGGCCGAAAGGTCTATCGTGTAACATTCATCATAATCCGCATCTGCATCGGGACAATACTCGGTGTAGCTACGACTTGTGGTTGTCTTTAGATATGCACGTGTTATATCGTCCACCTCAAAAATACCATTTTTTGCGCCGGCCTCTATAGCCATATTTGTAATACAAAGGCGATCATCAATGGTTAGATTTGCAACGCCCTCTCCGCAGAATTCCATAGATTTATATAGTGCACCATCTACACCAATTAGTCCAATAATATGTAGAATAACATCCTTACCACCTACCCATTTGGAAGGTTTACCCACAAGCTCAAACTTAATTGCAGAAGGAACTTTAAACCATGCCATTCCCTCATACATGCCGGCTGCCATATCTGTAGAACCTACGCCGGTAGAGAATGCGCCAAGTGCGCCATAGGTACATGTATGGCTGTCTGCACCGATAACTGCATCGCCAGGTATTACAAGACCCTTTTCCGGTAGTAGGGCATGCTCTACACCAACCTCGCCGGTATCATAAAAGTTTGTTATATCATATTTTTTTGCAAAATCGCGACACTGCTTACACTGCTCTGCTGCTTTAATATCCTTATTTGGTGTGAAGTGATCCATTACAAGGCAGATTTTTTCCTTATCAAACACCTTATCTAATCCGGCCTTGTTAAACTCGTTTATTGCTACCGGCGATGTAATATCATTGCCCAGTACCAAATCCAACCTGGCCTTAATCAGCTCCCCTGCTTTTACGCTCTCCTTACCACAGTGTGCGGCAAGAATTTTTTGTGTCATTGTCATTCCCATTGTCTATTGCCCTTCCTTCAGTAGTTGATAGTTAAAACTCTCCACCAGTGCATTAAAGCTGGCATTTATTATATCGGAGGATACTGCAACGGTTGTCCACTGCGTCTCCCCGTTAGAGCTGCTGATGAATACACGAACCTTAGAGCCTGTACCCTTACTGCCCTCGATAACCCTAACCTTGTAATCTATAAGAACCACATTTTTCAACTGTGGACATACCGGCTCTAATGCCGATCGAAGTGCACCGTTTAATGCATCCACCGGTCCATCACCCTCTGCTGCATTGATATGACTTTTTTTGTTTGCAGTAATCTTTACAACAGCGGTAGAGGGGTTATAGCGCTCTCTATTTGCTGAAAGCCTTTCTCCCTGCACCTTAAAGTAATCCACCTTAAAAAACGGCCTATAATCTCCAATAACCGAACGCACAAGCATCTCAAAGCTTGCGGTAGCTCCCTCGTATTGGTATCCTTGGTGCTCCTGCTCTTTTAGTTTTGCAAGAATATCCTTAGCCTCCGGGCTATCTTTATCTAATCCAGGATAGAACCTCTCAATCTGAGCCAGTACTGCTTTACGCCCGGCAACCTCACTCACAAGTAGGCGTCGTCGGTTACCTACAAGTTCCGGTGATATATGCTCAAAACTTTTTGTAAGCTTACTAATGCCATCAATATGCATACCGCCTTTATGAGCAAATGCAGATGTGCCCACAAAAGGAGATCCACTTGCAAGGTTTTGGTTGGAGATCGCTGCTACCTGTTCTGCCGTGACGGTAAGTCTTTCTAATTTTTGTTCGTTCACACAGCTGTAGTCTGCTTTAAGTTGTAGTAACGGAATTAAGGTAGATAAGTTTGTGTTACCTGTACGCTCCCCTATTCCAAGAAATGTTCCTTGTACCTGTCGTGCACCGGACTTTACCGCTGCGAGTGAGTTTGCAACTGCAAGACCACAATCATTGTGGCAGTGAATTCCTACCTGCACAGCCGGAAACATCTCGACTACCTTTGTAGTTATCTTTGTAATTTCGTCCGGAAGACATCCGCCATTTGTATCACATAGTGCTAATGTTACCGCACCGCCATCTACCGCTGCTTGCAATGTAGAAAGTGCATAGTCCGAATCTTCTTTATACCCATCATAAAAATGTTCTGCGTCATAGATGACTTTTTTACCTTTAGTATTAAAAAAGTTTACTGTATCGGTAATCATGTTTAAGTTTTCTTGCGGTGTAGTGTTTATTATCTTTGTTACATGTAGTATCGAGCTTTTGCCAAATATCGAAACAACCTCGGTTTCTGCTTTTAGCAATGATTTTACATTATCATCGTCCTCAACCTTAATATCCCTACGTCGCGTAGAGCCAAATGCTACTATCTTTGACGTTTTAAGGTTTAGCTTGCCAACCTTTTCAAAAAAAGCAAGGTCTTTCGGGTTAGAGCCGGGATTTCCGGCCTCTATGTACTGAAAACCAAGTTCGTCTAAAAGCTCGACTATCTTTAGCTTATCGCTTACCGTAAAGGTTACTCCTTCGCCCTGAGCACCGTCTCGCAGGGTAGAATCGAAAAGCTCTATTGTATTAGACATATAAGCCTCCCGTTATTTGTTTGCAACGATTTTATTCATTCCACTTATATATGCAAGTATACTTGCCTCTATAACATCGGTAGATACACCACGGCCATTATAGATTTCGGCATTGTAAGATAATTTAACCGAAACCTCTCCCTGTGCATCCTCTCCCTCGGATACTGCATTAATACGATAATCTTCCAGTGCAGGAACACAGCCTACAATCTTATTTATTGCATTATAGGATGCCTCTACTTGACCTTTTCCAAGTGCAGTTTTAGTTTTAATATTCCCGTTTGAGTTCTTGAGCTTTATTGTTGCAGTTGCATCGATATGAGTACCGGCATTTACAACAAAGCTATCCAGTGTAAACTCATGCTCCTCTCTCTCGGGATGATTGTCTACTATCGCCTCTAAATCTTTATCGGTTATAGTCTTTTTACGATCACACAGCCGTTTAAACTTAGCAAATGCATCATCTTGTTCTTCTTTATTTAAAGAGAAGCCAAGCTGATTTAATCTGTCACAGAAAGCATGTCGGCCGGAGTGTTTTCCAAGCACCATCTTATTGGAGGAATAACCTACACTCTCCGGTGTCATTATCTCGTAGGTCTCTCTGTTGGCAAGGACACCGTGTTGATGTATACCTGCCTCATGTGCAAACGCATTTGACCCGACTATTGCCTTATTGGGAACAACATTAACACCTATGATGTGTGATAACAGACGACTTGTTCGGTATATCTGTGTAGTATCAAGGTTAATTGATGCGTTGTACAGACCCTGCCGTGTAGCCAAAGCCATTGCAATTTCCTCTAACGCCGCATTGCCTGCACGCTCGCCTATTCCATTTATTGTACACTCTACCTGTGTTGCACCGGCTTGAACTGCTGCAAGAGAATTTGCAACACCAAGGCCTAGATCGTTGTGGCAATGAGTAGATATTGTAACGTTGTCCACACCACGTACACGCTCCTTTATTGCCTTAATTAGGTTATACATCTCGGTAGGGGTAGAGTATCCCACCGTATCAGGAATATTAATAACTGTAGCTCCGGCAGCTATTGCGCGGCTTAGAGACTCACACAAGAACTCGACATCACTACGTGATGCATCCTCGGCCGAAAATTCTACATCAGCACAAAGACTTTTTGCCAGTGCAACCATCTCGTCAATAGTATCAAGAACCTTGTTTTTGCTCATCTTAAGCTTATGTTCAAGATGTATATCACTTGTTGCTATAAAGGTATGGATTACCGGATGCACTGCACCCTTTAATGCATCTGCAGCACGGCGAATATCCCCCTCCACTGCACGAGATAAGCTAGCTACCCTTGCATTTTTTACAACCTCAGCAACAGCACGAACAGATTCGAAATCACCGGGAGAAGAGATGGCAAAACCGGCCTCAATAACATCTACCTTTAGTCTCTCCAGCTGACGTGCTATCTCAATCTTTTCAGGAAGATTCATAGAACAACCCGGAGACTGCTCACCATCACGTAATGTAGTATCAAAAAACTTTATATTATTTGTCATCGATTTAACGATCCTTTCTGTCCTATCCAAGTACAGCACCCGAGGCTGCACTGCTTACAAGCTTTGCATATCGGGAAAGTACACCTGTCTTTATCTTAGGAGGTAACAGCTTAGTTACCTTCTGTCGTGCCGCCATCTCTTCGTCCGATATCTCGAGTGTTATAATACCGGATGGAATATCAATGTTGATTATGTCCCCATCATTCACAAATGCTATCGGCCCACCCGCTGCTGCTTCCGGTGAGATATGTCCGAGTGCCGCACCTCTTGTAGCACCGGAAAAACGTCCATCAGTTATAAGTGTTACCGAACTATCTAAACCCATTCCTGCAAGTGTTGCGGTAGGTGATAGCATTTCACGCATGCCGGGACCACCTTTCGGACCTTCGTAACGAATTACTACACAGTCACCTGCCTTGATGTTGCCAGCCTTAATGTCGGCAATCGCCTCCTCTTCACTGTTAAACACCCTTGCATTACTGCGTGTCACCATCATATTCTCGGCTACTGCGCTACGCTTTACTACACAACCGTCCGGCGCAAGGTTACCTTTAAGTACTGCAATTCCACCTGTCTTGCTATAGGGGTTTTCTATTGTTCGAATAATCTCGGTATCACCAATATCATCAAACACCTGCTGTTCTACGGTGCGTCCGCTTGCCGTAATACAATCCTTGACTATTAATCCAGCCTCTAAAAGTCGGTACATTACAGCCGGTATTCCGCCCGCCGCATGTAGATCTTCGATAAAGTGATAGCCGGCCGGAGCAAGCTTACAAAGGTTAGGTGTAATTGCACTAATTTCGTTTGCTAGGGATAAATCCAGCTTAATTCCTGCCTCATGGGCAATTGCCGGAAGATGTAACATGGAGTTAGTAGAACATCCCAATGCCATATCTACAGTTAGTGCATTTCTAAATGCGTTATCTGTTAATATGTCACGGGGACATAAATTCTCGGCCACGAGAGCTACGGCACGACGACCCGTCTCTCGGGCCAAAATAAGTCGGTCACTATATACTGCGGGTGTTGTCCCATTAAAAGGCAATGCTAAGCCTAAAACTTCGGATAGGCAGTTCATTGAGTTTGCTGTAAACATTCCGCTACATGAACCTACACTAGGACAGGCTGCACACTCAACCTCGTACAGTTCCTCTTTTGTAGCGTTCCCTGCTACTTCTTTACCCACCATTTCAAATATATCTGTTAGTGATATTCTTTTGTCCCCAACCCTACCGGCCAACATCGCTCCGCCGGAAATAACAATCGATGGTATATTAAGCCTAGCGGCCGCCATCATCATTCCTGGAACAACCTTATCACAGTTAGGGATAAGCACTAACCCATCAAACGCATGTGCCTCTGCAAGGGTTTCAATACTATCGGCAATCAGCTCTCTTGATACAAGGGAGTAGTGCATCCCCTTATGACCCATTGCAATGCCATCACAAACCGCTATTGCAGGTACCTCTATCGGAAGACCACCGGCTTCTAACACACCCTCACGTGCAGCCTTCGCCACACTGTCAAGATGTAGATGCCCGGGCACTACCTCACTTTGTGCATTTACAATACCGATAATCGGCCTTTCAAGATCAGTCTTGCTAAGCCCTAAAGCTTTAAATAGGCTTCTTTGCGGTGCACGGCCGTCACCGGTTTTTACTGAGTCGCTTCTCATTGCTACACTATCCCCTTTAATATCTATCCTCTTGGCAACGCGGAAACTCCGCTTCTTACCACCTGTGTAATTTCAAACGGTTTCATAAGCTCTATGAATGCATCTACCTTAGAGCTATCTCCGGTAAGTTCAAACATAAGTGCCTTATCCGATACATCGATAACCTTTGCTCTAAAGATTGAACCGGTAGACATTACCTCCTGCCTTCTGCTGATATCGCATTTAACCTTAACAAGCACATACTCTCTAAGCACGGCATTACTGCTGTCTAGGAATACAACACTGCGTACATCAACCTGTTTTGCAAGTTGTTTTTCTATCTGCTCAACCACCTCCGGCTCGCCGGTAACGGTTATGGTCATGCGGGAAAGGTTGTCATCCTCGGTTGTGGCTACTGCAAGGCTATCTATATTGTAATCACGCCTTGTGAACAGTCCGGATATTCTGGAAAGAACACCAGGATGGTTTTCTACAAGTGCAGAAAGTACATATTTCTTTTCCATCTTCCCTCCCTAATTATCTATATGAAATATCTGTTGGTCAAAGCTGTTGCCGGGTGCAACCATAGGTAGAACATTAACGTCGAGATCTATCGTAACATCAACAAGCACAGGTCCTTTTTCCTTAAAGGCACTGCATAGCACCGGCATAACTTCATCGTGGTGATTTATCTTAAAGCCTTTTGCACCGAATGCCTCGGCAAGTTTCATGTAGTCGATGGATCTTCCGTGTGTTGTAACGCTGTATCGTTTGTTTAGTAATGCTTTCTGCCATTGGCGAACCATTCCCAGTACCCCATTATTAAGCAGAACAATAACTATATTGCAATCATGCTTTGCAGCCGTCATAAGCTCGTTTAGATTCATGGCAAAACTTCCGTCTCCGGTAAACAATACAATCTGCTTATCCGGTTTTGAGAATGTTGCACCTATTGCGGCACCAAGACCAAAGCCCATCGTTCCAAGACCACCACTGGATACAAATGTTCTGGGTTGGCAAACTGGATAGTACTGTGCAGCCCACATCTGGTGCTGACCTACATCGGTAACAACAATGTCATCCTCGTTTACCAGCTTACTTACACACTCTATCACATATTGAGGGGAGCACAGTTTATCCTCAAGTTCCGGCTTTGCATATTTCTTTTTCCAGGTAGCAATCTGCTCTAACCAGTTATCACGTGATCGGAACGGCACAACCTCACATAGTTTTTTTAATGCTACCTTAACATCAGCCTCTACCGATACGGTTGCAGCAATGTTTTTATTTATCTCACTGCGATCGAGATCAATATGTATAATCTTTGCATTAGGTGCAAATGATTTTGCGTTACAGATAACACGATCAGAAAATCTGGCACCTATTGCAATTAGTAGGTCGGTTGCAAATACAGTCTGAGAAGAGGTTCTTGTTCCATGCATTCCAAGCATACCAATAAACTCCGGCTCGGTTGCGGGGAACGCTCCCATCCCCATAAGGGACAACGATACAGGGGCAGAGATTCTTTTTGCAAAGTCATATAATTCTTGCGATGCATCGGCAGAGATTACACCACCGCCTGCAAAAATTATAGGCTTTTCTGACGCTTTTATCATCTCAGCCGCATCGGCTATCTGACGATCAAAGTCTGCGCCTACAAAGGGGCTTGCAACCTCTGGTTTTGTAGGTGTAAAATCTATAGTTGCAGTAAATACATCCTTTAAAATATCAATCAACACCGGACCTTTACGTCCGCTTGATGCAATTTTAAAGGCTTTGCGAATAACATCTGCCAGCTCAGAAATATCTTTAACCACAAAGTTATGCTTTGTGACCGGCATAGTTATTCCGAAAATATCTATCTCCTGAAATGTGTCTTTACCCAGCTGTGCTTTAGCAACGTTACCGGTAATAGCAACCATCGGGATAGAATCCATAAATGCCGTAGCAAGCCCGGTAACAAGGTTAGTCGCACCAGGGCCGGAGGTAGCAATACATACCCCTGTCTTGCCACTTGTGCGTGAATATCCATCTGCTGCATGGGATGCGCCCTGCTCATGGGCTGTTAGGATATGTTCGATCTTATCGCTGTAATCGTACAGGGCGTCATAGAGCATTATAACGCTTCCACCCGGGTATCCAAAAACGGTATCTACCGAATTCTCCAGTAGACATTCGCACACAATCTGTGCACCCGTTAGTTTTGCCATAGTAAATACCTCCTGTTTAACTTATAGGTATAATAAAGATACCATATTTAGTGCGAAGGTTCAAGTGTTTTACAAGAAAAACCCAAAAAATTGTAGCTATTACTGCAGAAAAAGTGATGAATGTTTTGAAACTATTCACAAAATTTTAAACCGCTACATAGTATAGCACAGGTTAATTTTAGGAGGTTATTATGTCTATACTGGATTTTTATCTAGGTGCCGGTTCGCCCGGCGGCTTTGCAGGTTATTTCTCAAGACTCTGTGATATTGATGCAGGACTTAGTCCTACATTGATAAAAGCGGGACCGGGTTGTGGGAAGTCCGGACTTATGCGAAAATTATCAAGCGATCTAGATGCACAAGGATACACCGTTGAAAATATTCATTGTAGTTCCGACCCTGATTCATTAGACGGGGTTGTCTGCCATGAAAAGAACTTCGCTATTATCGATGCTACTGCACCACATATAGTAGATCCGAGATATCCGGTTGCGGTAGAAAAAGTTCTATCACTCTTTCATCTGTTAGATGATATTTATCTCAGTAATAATCGTGACAACATTGTAGATCTTTTTGATAAAAACAGCTGTTATCACGATAGAGCTACAAGATATATTACATCTGCAGGAACTTTGTTGCAGGACAGCATGAGGGTTTTTTCCTTTTGTGTAAACAGGGCAAAACTTGACGGGTTTTGCAAAAGGTTTGCCGCTAATAAACTAAAGGTTACTCACCCGCAAAAAGGAAAGGAACACCATCGCCTATTATCCGCCATTACACCAAAAGGTATTGTTTTCTATGGCGATACGATAAAAAAGATGGCGCAGAGCATAGTTGTAATTGATGATGATATCGGGTTTATAGGAAAGCAAATCCTTTCAAGCTTTAGAGAAGACGCTCTTGCAAAGGGTTACGAAATATACAGCTGTTACTGCCCTATGTTCCCATACGAAAAACTAGATCATATAATAATACCGTCTTTATCACTTGCAGTAGTAACAAGAAATCGGTATCTTAATTTTGATTATGGAGAGGTTGAGGTAATAAAAAGTAGCCGCTTTGTTCTTCCCGAAAAACTAAAGGAAAGAAAAAAACGACTAAAATTTAATAGATCTATAGTAACAGAACTTCTTTTACAGGCAGAGGCTATGCTTAAAAACGCAAAAGCTGTGCATGATCTTATGGAAGAGTTCTATGTTAAAGCCATGGACTTTAAAGGGGTCGATAAACTTTATGAAAAGGTGCGTTCAGACATCTATTCGTAACCCATGCCTTCACAATTTCTACGCTCGGACACAAAGGTAATAGCCCTTGCAAGTGCACCGAACACATCAGCCTTATACTGGGATTGCAGATTGGCATACTCGGCAAATATTTCACCTCTTTTGCTTGTTACATAGTATGGGCGAAGTTCATTTAATGCCCTTGCACGAATATCGTCTGCGCATTTTTCACATCTGCATACATCGTCAAACTTATCACTACTTTCCAATACATCGGCAAAGTAAAAGTTAACAAGGTGCTCCATATAATTTCTAATCAAGTTAATACCTCATCTAATTGTATATACATATATTATAGCTATATCACAGATAATGTCAAGTTATTTATCTTTTTTTGTAAAAAGGCTTTAAAAGGGTGCGTTGTGCTGCCTTCTCGGACGGCTTTTTCGCAACATAAATTGGCTTTAAGGTTCGATAATCAAGTCCTGTATAAAACATTGCGGTAGATATAGTTCCCGGGGTAGGGTAAAAATCTTGCACCTGCTCCGGATGCAACCTGTTTCTTGTAAGGTAACCGGCCATAGCCCTTGCATCTTTTAATGTACATCCCGGATGGCTACTCATTAGATAGGGAACAAGATATTGTTCTTTGCCAGATTTTTTAGACCGGTTAGCATATAGCTTCCTAAATTTATCAAATATTGATACATCCGGCTTACCCATAAACCTAAGTGTTGCCGATTCAGTATGTTCCGGTGCAACCTTTAGCTGTCCGCTAACGTGGTTTTTGATAAGCTGATTCATAAAATCAGGATTTGGGTCGGCTAAAAGGTAATCATACCTTATTCCACTACGTACAAACACCTTTTTAACCTTAGGTAGACTTGTGATTTCCGATAATAACTTTGCATAGTCGCTATGATCTGCAATCAATTGTGGACATGGCCTTGGAAACAGGCACTGTTTATCCTTACATACTCCATGTTTTTGTTGTTTTTTACACGCCGCCTGTCTAAAGTTTGCTGTAGGACCTCCTACATCATGAATGTACCCCTTAAATGTAGGCATTTCAGTTATAAGCCTTGCCTCTTTTAAAACGCTTTCATGACTACGCGAGGTAACCCTCCTACCTTGGTGCATTGTAAGGGCACAGAAGTTACAGCCTCCAAAACAACCCCTATTGTGAATAATAGAAAACTGCACCTCTTCTATAGCTTTTACACCGCCCATTGTATCATATACGGGGTGTACCTTTCTTGTAAATGGCAGGTCATAAATTTCATCTAATTCTCTTGTGTTTAGCGGTTCTGCCGGAATATTTTGTACAAGAGTAGCACCTTTTTGTTTTTGTATAAGTGGTTGTGCATTTAGTGCATCGGTGTTTTGTTGCTGTATTATTGCAGCTTTCATATGCTCTGTTGCATCGCTTGTAACCTTTTCAAATGATGCGATATGCTTTGCACCTTTTGGTAGTTCCACGCCTTTTCTATGCATGTAACAACTACCCGCTATATCGGTCATCTGCTCTATCGTTTGCCTTGCTGCAAATCTTTTGCCTATCTCGGTAATAGCACGCTCTCCCATACCATAAAGCAACAGATCGGCACCGGACTCCTCTAACACACTGGGCATCACCCTATCAGCCCAATAGTCATAGTGGGCAAACCTTCTAAGGCTTGCCTCAAGGCCACCGATAATAACCGGTACATCCGGATAGGCTTTTTTAGCAAGCTTAGAGTAGACAGTAACTGCCCTATCAGGCCTTAGTCCTGCCTTTTGATCCGGTGAGTACACATCGCTACTGCGGCGTTTTTTTGCGGCGGTATAGTGGCAGACCATACTGTCAATATTACCGCTACTGATTAGAAATGCATGGCGAGGACGTCGAAATCTTTTAAAATCCTCTTCATTTTTAAAGTTGGGTTGAGCAAGTATTGCAACGGTAAAGCCCATACTCTGTAGTAGTCGGCTTATTATTGCCGCACCAAAGCTTGGGTGATCCACATAGGCATCCCCTGTCACATAAACAAAGTCGGCATAATGCTTACCCTCTGCCTGTAGCTCTTCAAAGCTAATCGGTAAAAAACCATCCATTAATTTGATAACTTTCTTTCAAGTAGCTGTTCCCTGCTAATAAGCACAGTACGGGGCTTTGCACCCTCATATTGGCCTATAAATCCTGCAGCTTCCAGCTCGTCCATAATTCTTGCAGCCCTTGCATAACCAAGCTTAAGTCGGCGTTGAAGTAATGATGTTGATGCCATTCCGGCATCTAACACTGCCTCAGCCGCATCCCAAAACATCACGTCCACATCTCCAGCCGAATCGCCCGAGTTTGCACCGGAATTCTTACCACCCTTGCTAGGCTCGGCTGCGGCTATCTTCTCAGCACTCTCGATAAGTTCCTCATCATATTCAGCTGTTTTTTGTTGTTTTACAAACTTAAGCACCTTGCTTATCTCGCTATCCTTAACATAGTTGCCCTGTATACGAAGTGGCTTACCCGCACCTACCGGCATATACAGCATATCACCACTACCAAGCAACTTCTCGGCACCACCCCCGTCCAAGATAGTACGACTATCTACCTGACTGGAAACCGCAAAGGCTATTCTTGAAGGGATATTTGCCTTAATCAATCCGGTAATAACATCTACTGACGGACGCTGTGTAGCAACAATAAGATGCATTCCGGCCGCTCTTGCCTTCTGTGCAATACGACAGATATAGTCCTCAACCTCCTTACCCGATACCATCATAAGGTCGGCAAGCTCATCTATAATAATTGCGATGTAGGGCATGTTTTCCAGTTCAGTTTTTTGTTTTGCAAGCTTATTAAAACTACGTATATCACGCACATTATTTTCGGCAAAAGCACGATAGCGACGCTCCATTTCAGCAACTGCCGCACCCAGTGCACCCGCAGCTTTTCTTGGCTCGGTCACCACCGGCATCAAAAGGTGTGGTATTCCGTTATAATCGGCAAGCTCCACCACCTTTGGATCGATAAGAATTAATCTAAGCCTATCCGGTGATGCTTTACATAAAAAACTAATTATACAGCTATTAATACAAACAGATTTTCCGCTACCGGTAGAACCGGCAATAAGTAGATGTGGCATCCTTGTAAGATCGGCAACCTGCACCTGCCCTGCAATATCCTTGCCCAGTGCAATCGTAATCGGTGATTCCGAGGAGTTAAACTCTCTGCTCTCCAGTACGCTTCTGATACCTACCGGCACAACTGTTTTATTCGGCACCTCTATTCCTACCGCCGCCTTATTAGGAATAGGCGCTTCTATACGTACTCCGGCGGTAGCAAGGTTTAGCGCAATATCATCCGATAATGCTGTTATCTTGCTTATCTTAACTCCGGCAAGCGGCTGTAACTCATACCGTGTTAAGGTAGGACCACGACTAATGTCCATCATCTTGGTTTCTACACCAAAACTTTTTAGGGTATTTACAAGCAAATCTGCCGTTGTGCGCATCTCCAGCTGTGCACCCTCCTCCGACACCACTTTCTGTGGTTCAAACATCTCAGGGGTCGGTAGTTCGTAGCCAATAAGTGTAGGCTCGTCTATTACAAGCGGCTCACTCACCGCAACATTTGTAGTCTCCAATCTTTTTGTAACTGCTTTTTCTATTAATTTTTCTATCGGCTCTACCCCTTCTGCTACCGGCGTAGTAGTTTTATCACTGCTTATTATATAATCAGTAGATTTTTTAAATGACTGCGTTGCAAGTTCGGTCATAGGGATTATCGGCTCATCTACCTCTTTAGCGGCAGCGTCTTGCAACTTATCCTGCTCGGCAATATTTGCAGACATTCTGATAAACCCTGTTTCCACTATCGTAGGGTCTGGAGTAAACGGGGGTTCTGCCTCACCGGGTTGCTCCTTAATGTCATCACCAACCGGTAGATCAAGGTTTATTTTATGCTTTTTCACATTTTCCGGCACTGATTTTGGTGCAGGTGGTTGCCTTTTAACGGCAGGTTTAACTTTTGCAGGTCCTGTCCATGCAACAATAAAGTTGCGAATTGAGCGACGGCAAAAAACAAAAATATCGTAGGGCGTTATTCCGGTTAACATCATTACAAATATTATAACCATAAGTATAAGTATGATGTTTGCAACAGGTCGACCCAGTATGTAGACAAGTGGTAGCCCTAAAAGTGCAACAACAAGTCCGCCACCTTCGCCATCCTTGCCTAAATCAGTCAACAATTGAAGTGTATCAGAAAGTTTCATGCCGGCTATTTCGATGTCAGAAAAAACAAAAAAGACGGAGGAGATAAGCACTGTAACAACTGCCGAAACAATTGCTTTTGAGGTAAGCGGTTGCTCCATGCCGGCAAGTACTGCAAGATAAATCAATAGTAGTCCAACAATGTAGCCACCATAACCCATTATTAAAAAATAAAATTCCTTTAACCCGTTCCAAATTGGGGATCCATCCACAAAGCAAAGAACTATTAAAAGTATGCCGATTCCAAATAATAATATGCTTAATAATATCGGATTTATCGGCTCCGGTTTCTTTGTTGTTTTGCTCCTTGTTGCTGTACTTCTTTTTGTTGCCATTGTATCCTACCGTTAATTTATCTATCTAAATTTATGCTATAAATGAAATAATGCTGTATCCAATTACAATCACGCCAAGCGCCAATGTATAGTATGCAAAGATTACGAGCTTATCACTTTTAAGTACATATTGTAGCAATTTAATGCTAGCTATACCAACAACTAAGGCGGTTAAAAACCCTACAATAGCCGGCAGTGTATCAAAAGGTACTTCCTGTCCAACCATATCAACTGCATCAAGTATTGCACCACCCAGTATCGCAGGTATCCCCATTAAAAATGAAAACTTAACTGCATAGCTTTTCTTATAGCCATTTAACAAACCACCTGACATGGTAGAACCGCTTCGCGAAACACCGGGAAATAGCGCAAGCACCTGTGCAAGGCCGACAACTACTGCACTTTTATATGTTGCTTTTGCAGAATCAATCTCGCCCTTTCTTTCTTTGGAGGCAAAAAATAGTAGGCATGCAGTGATAAGAAAACAGATACCCTCTACAAAAATGTTAGAATCCTCAGCAAAGCCCTCTATAACACCCATAAACGGAACAAAGGCAAACAACGGTAATGTTGCAATCACTAAAAGATATAATAACTTACGCTCCGGTGTTGCATTCTTAACATTGAATTTTCCGGTAAAAATATCTTTTATGGTACCAAACAACTCTTTAAACAAGGAAATAATATCTTTGTAAAATACTATACAAACTGCAAGAAGTGTGCCAAGGTGTAGCAGCAAAGAAAATGACAATGCACCCTCACCGCTTGTTCTGCTAAAATGTTGATATAGCGCCAGGTGACCGCTACTGGAAACAGGCAGGAATTCGGTTAACCCTTGTATTATACCTTGTAATATTCCATCAACAATAGTCATAGCTCTCCTCTATTTAGTACTAACCCTATAATTATGTGCTGCCCATCTGCCAGCCTTATTAATTCTATGCAAATAGAGCATAATATTTATCTTAACAATTTATTATAGCACATTAACAACTGAATTTAAACCCTTTTTCGTTATTATTATTTAATATATAGTTCAATTTAAAAAGCATTTTCGAACAAAACAACAGCAAGATGCACAAATTGTTGTTGCAATTCAATTTTTTTTTAAAAAAGCTTGACAAAACATAAAAAAAACTATAAATTGAATGTAAGAGACAGCAAAGAAAACATTCCAAACAAATATCGGAGGAACAAGTATGGTATTTGAAAAAATTTGTGAGATAATCAGCAACGAGTTAGATATAGACATTAGCAAAATAACTGCTGATTCAAGTTTAGTGGAGGACTTTGATGCCGACTCATTAGATGTTGTCGATATCGTAATGAGTATTGAAGATGAATTTGCAGTAGAGATTCCAGATGATGCAGCCGACACCTTTAAAACTGTTGGTGATGTTGTTAAATTTGTTGAAGATAATCTCGGTTAACGGCAGATAACTGCATATTATTCCGATTATTGCGATTTGGTCTTGACAGGAGCGGAGATTTTAGGTATTATAAACACGTGACTATTTAGTGGAGTAAATTATGATTATCAAAGAAGTAACGGTAGAAAAC